>JBASZP010000466.1:0-2900 GCA_049660965.1 Daejeonella sp.
CTATCAACGTATCCATTTATCCTACTTTATCTGAAACTGAGATAGAATATATTTTAAAGGACTCCGGTTCACGCAGTATTTTGGTGGGTAATCCTTTCCTGTTCAGAAAAATTCTCAAAATAGCTAATAACTGCCCTGAACTGCAAAGAATAATCCCTGTATTTGATGATTACCAAAAACATGTTGAAAAACTACAATTAAATGCGGGTGTTATCAGTTTTAAAGATTTGTTAAAAGAAGGCGAAACCAGAATAAACACTTTAAAAAAGGATATTGATAAAGCAAGAGAAGAAGTTTTGCCTTCAGATATTTCTGCCTTAATCTATACATCAGGCACAACAGGTACCCCTAAAGGTGTTATGCTTACCCATTCCAATTTTGTTCAAAACGTCCGGGTATGCTTAGATCAAATTCCTGTGATTGATAAAACAGATACCTTTCTATCCTTTTTACCACTATCACATGTTTTTGAACGTACTGCAACCTATCATGTAAGCATTGCAAAAGGTTGTAAAATTGCATTTGCCCAAAGCCTGGAATTATTGGCCAGGAACATGGCCGAAATAAAGCCTTCGGTAATGAGTTGTGTACCCCGTTTATTAGAACGCATTCATGATAAAGCCATAAAAACCGGAACTTCAGGCGGAGGCACAAAAGCTAAAATCTTTTTGTGGGCGCTTGATATTGGTCAAAAAGCCCGCCAGGTAAAAGAAACGGGAAACAAACCGGGTATTTTTCTTTCCTTACAGCAAAAACTGGCAGAAAAATTGGTCTTCAGTAAAATAAAGGAAAAAACAGGCGGAAGATTAAAGTTCATGATTTCCGGCGGCGCCGCATTACCTAAGAATGTAGGCGAGTTCTTCGGGAATTTAGGTATTAAGATCCTGGAAGGGTTTGGTTTAACAGAAACATCACCTGTAATGACCGTAACAGAATACCATCGCCAAATTTATGGTACCGTTGGCCGCGTAATACCAGATATTGAAGTAGCCATTCAGGATGTAGAAAGCAAAAAAATGATCGCCATACAAACCCACAATTCATTTAAAGAAGATTTTGAATGCGCCGAAGGTGAAATAATTGTACGCGGACATTGTGTAATGAAAGGCTACTGGAATAAACCGGAAGAAACGGACCAGGTAATTGATGAAGAAGGATGGTTCCATACCGGGGATGTTGGCCGGTTTTATAAAGGTAATCTGCAAATTACAGACCGTATAAAGAACATGCTGGTTAATGCTTATGGCAAAAATATTTATCCCACACCCGTTGAAAACACCTATTTAAAAAGTCATAGAATAGAACAGTTGTTTTTAATTGGCGATAAACGCGAATACATTACAGCGATCATTATTCCATCCAAAGAAAATCTCCAGGAAAAATTCGGACTGAAAGAGACCTTCTTTCAGCAAAAGGAATTGTTTATTGATGATAAAGAGATCATCGAATGGATCAATGAGGATATTAAACGCTTTTCAATAGAACTGGCAAAGTTTGAACGTATAAAAACATTCATTGTAAAACGTAACCTCTTTACTATTGAAGAAGGGGAAGTTACACCTACCATGAAAATTAAACGCAAAGTGGTAGAAAAGAAATACGCGGAAGAGATCAATGAGATGTATGCAAATGATACAGAAGAAGATTAAATATCAATAATAAAATCATTAGCCAATTAAAATAGAAAAATAATACTTGTTAAAATAAATTTAATATGTTTGTAATATGGTATGTATCCTAAAACTAATTTTTACAGGTGCACTAATTATAAAATAAATATTTTAACAAATAGATTATGATAAATTATATTCGCAAATCAAGGATAATATCACCTTTAGCACTAGTACTAGTATGTAGCATATTACTAGTAAGTTGTAAAAAAAATACAGAAATTTTTGTTCCCAAAGCAACTTCTACTGAAGTTTTTCGAGGTATATTTTTTGCTGAAGGAAAAGTTGCTAACCTAATTCCTGAACTATCAGAATTTCAATTAGGCAATTTTACTGATGATAAAAATGTTCTTACTAAAGCATATGAACTACATAGTATAATTCTAAAAAGTTTTGAAAAAAAATACCCTGGTTATATAGACGCTTTTCACGCAAAAATATTGACACATGATCATCTGATAATTCAAGCTGCATTGCAAGATGGAAGCAAGAAACTTCAAACTGTACTACAAAACTATTATGATTTATTATCTAATGATAAGAAAACAGAAGTGGTTGCACTACAAAAGAAAATTGTTAACTCTCTTGAAAGTAACGGAATAAATAAGAATAATCCAAAGGAAGTTACTGCATTTATCAAGAATTACTTAAAGGATAATGACATGGTAAATGCTAAATCTGTTAAAATAAACGGCAATAATGCAGAAACGGCAGTGCAAAAAGAAGAAGCACTTGTTGCTGTCGTTGTCTTAGTGGCTGCTGCTGCTGTTGCGCTTGCAGTAGTTGTATGGTCAGTAGCTGCTGTTGTTGAAGGTGTTGTTTTTTGGACAACCCAAGCCACAAGCAATCCATCTGATAGTTTACTTCAAGAACAAATGGTAAATTCAATTTCAGCAAATCTATAGCTGGCTTCCTAAAATAGAAACCCACCTGATTTTTTGTAAGAAACAACATATCTATACCCGTGGGTTGTAATTCATTTTGGTTAATTTGAATGATTTTCATAAGAAAATAGTATTGAGAATAGAAGATTTAAACAAAAAATAGATTTTTAATCCATTTTGAACAATTTCCAAACGCCCAAACTGATCTTTTTTGTTTAGGTTTTAAATTACACCCAATAAACGGATATTACAATTATTTACTATTCACGATTTTTCTACACTTAAATTTTAATGCTATTGAAAAAGAAGATATTCTATTTTTCAACTTTATTTATATTATGGATAA
>JBASZP010000467.1:0-6764 GCA_049660965.1 Daejeonella sp.
GTGCACGGTAAATCGGTGTAAAAGCGGCGTATTGCATCCAGCGGATATAGAGTTCGGGATCTCTCTCGCCCTGCGCAAAACCTCCTGCATCGGAGTGCATATACCCGATGCCGCTCATGCTCATGCCCAGCATAATGGGGATCTGTGCTTTAAATCCGCTCCATGACCTGGACACATCGCCGCTCCATGGGAATGTGGAATAGCGCTGCATCCCTGCTCCTCCTGAACGGGCTAAATTAAAAACGCGTTGTTCGGGAAAATCTTTACAGTAACCATCAAAAATTGTTTTAGCCCAAATTAAGGGGTAAGCATTATGAACGCTCCTGGCAGGTACATTTTTTACATGAACAATACTATCAGGATGTTTTTCGGGTTCGCCTAAATCGCACCACCAGCCTGCAACTCCTTCGTTAATGCGCTTACGGTAAAAATTCCAAAGGTATTGTTGTGATTGTGGTTTAAAAATATCAATTAAAGCCGTGGGGCCTGCCCAAAAATCAGCGATGATAAAATCTTTGCCATTGTAATCTTTTGCAAAGAGGTTCGCTTGCGAGGCATTATTAAAATTATCAGAGAGTTTGGTCACAAAGGTTTGTGTAATTGGAATTGTTTTTACTCCCATGCTTCTTAATTCGGCCAGCATTTTTTCCGGTTGAGGAAAGGAATCTAGTCGCCAGTCATGATTTCCCATGGTCTTTACATCCCCATACCAAAACAGGTCTAATACAGTAGCATCTAAGGGATAACCGGCGGCAATGGTTTTTTTGGCTGTTTCTATAGTTTCTTGTGCAGATTTATATCCAAACCTGGATTGGATAAACCCTAAAGCCCAGCGTGGCGGCAGAGGTTGCCTGCCGGTTAAACTCGTGTAAGCATTTAATATTTCATCATTATTCCCGACAATAAAAAAATAGGAAGCACGACGGGCAAAATCACGCTGAGGACTGTCTATACTATATTGAAGAATATTTTTATTGGTTTTACCGAGATCAAAACTACCTGATTCAGAATGATCAAAATAAAGCGCATAACCATTGGATGAAACAATAAGAGGAACGGAAATATTCAGGTTTTGCTCTCCGTAAGAATAGCCATAATGTGGCTGATGATAGTTTTCGAGTAAATATCCTCGTCTGTTAAGGGGTATTGCCCTTGATCCTGTTCCATATAGCGCTTCGGTATCATTTAATTGAAAACTTAAAATCCTGTTGTTGTCTTCCTGGGTGAAATAACTTAAATTACGGCTTAGTAATTCTTTCCCTTTTACTTTAAAATCAATTTGAAGGGTTTTCTTATTTACTGATAATTGGATAGCCCTTGTACTTAAAACAATTTCCCCGCCAACTTCTTTTACTTTGACATATCCGGGTCTTGGCTTACCTACCAGCACATAAGAGGAATCTCTTAAATCTTTCATTGGTATCAGGTAAGTAACCCTGATTGTTTTTTGATAATAGGGTGTAATAACAATTACGCCCGATTTCGTGTTGATCTTTAAATACTTTCCGTCAAATGTATAATTGATATAACCTTTAAATACATTTTGTGCTTGTGCGAAAACGGATAAAATGGAGAAAATAAAGGCGAAAAAAATTCTGGATTTCATGCATCCAAACTACTAAAAAATATAAATATTCCGGATAAGTTATTATTCAACAATAAATTTATAACCAATACCCCTAACCGTTTGTAAAAAGAGGGGTCTGTCGGGGTTATGTTCAATTTTTTTCCGCAAGCGTACAATATGCATATCCAGGGTGCGGGTATTTACATCAGAGTTATATCCCCAAACTACCATCATCAATTCATCACGGTTAATCTCTTTATTGGAATTTTTAAGGAAATAAAGAAGAATACGGTTTTCTAAAATAGTTAGTTCTACCTTTTTGCCATTCTTAATTAAGGAATGGGTATTAGGATGATGTTCCATATCGCCAAATTTGTGAATTTCTGTTTTTTCATTATTAATCACATATTTTACCTTATTTTCTATCAATGCAACCAGAACATCCATATTAAAGGGTTTGGTTACATAATCAGCAACGCCAAAGCTATAGGCGTCAATTTTATCAATATCCTGTGATTTAGCGGTTACCATTATGATCAGGTTATCAAAACCCTGTTTCCGAACATTTGAGCAAACCTCGGAACCTTGTTTATCAGGCAACATCCAATCGAGCAAAACAATATCCGGCTTTTCCGATAGAATTAATTTTTCTGCGGAAATACCATCGGCAGCTTCCATAACTTTATAACCTTCCGTTTGTAAACGGTGAACTACTAAAAACCGAAGATTTTCATCATCTTCAACAACAGCTATTTTAATTTCTTTTTGCATTTTTAATTCTCGTATGGTAATTCAATTTTAAATTCAGATCCTTTTCCTTTTTGACTTTTCAGGATAATAGTTCCATTCATAAAATTAACTAGTTCTTTACAGAAAGCCAATCCTAAACCCACACTACCTTGTTGGTTATACTGGTTTTGTATGCGGTAAAATTTCTTGAATATATTTTCATGTTCTTTTTTATGAATTCCTATTCCTTTATCAATAAATATAAAAACAATATTCTTATTACTTTTTTTAATACGGATTTCTAATTCCTTTGTTTCGGGAGATGAATATTTATAAGCGTTATCTATTAAATTTTGAAATATACTGGCTAACATAACCGGATCTGTTTTAAAATATTGAACACTATTAAGTTGATAATGAATATAAAAATCGGGGTATTTTATTTGGTATGCATCAATTATATTCTGACAAAATATTTCCAGATTAATCTGCTCTTGTTTTAATTGTATGGATTTATTTTCAAGTTGTGTAAATGATAAAAGTCTGTTCATTAAATCATTTAATTTATCGGCTTCCTCATCTAAAATTTTACCATAATGGGTTCGCTCAGTATCTGAGAGTTTTACCGCACTGCGAATATTATTACCTGCAATTTTAATTACACTAACAGGCGTTTTAAATTCATGGGTAAGGTTATTAATAAAATCATATTGTAATTTAAACAGCTTACTGTTAATATTTAAATTTCTGAAAATAAGATAGGCTATTAGAACCAGCACTCCATAAATTATAAATAAACCAGTTGCAACAGGATAAAACCGGCTGTTGATCTCTTTTAGTAAAAATCCTTGTTTTGAACTGAAATATAGTTTAAAATCAGAAAAAGGTCCTGGTAAAGGAGTATCAGTACTAATTAGTTCCGGTTCATTATCCAGCGATTCATAAACCAGCGTTTTTATTAAAATATGCTCATATAATTCAGGGTGAGTATTTTTGATTTGAAGTTTTAGTGGATTTAAGTAAAATGTAATTATATCTTGCTCGTAAACCGGGGATTTTTCCTGCTTTTTAAACATTAAATCTTTATATATTCTCAATTCCTCTCTCCGTGGAATGTTCATATAAGTAATGAGGTTAGAAGTTATACTATAAAAAATCTTAATAATATCATTATTGCTTAATGCTTTTGATGTATCAGCTGCTTCAATAAGACCGGTAAATTTTATAGCCATTTTATTAAATTCATCGGCTGTATGAAGCGATAAACTATTTGGCTTAGTATTTTTAAACAGTACAATCGAATCTGCCGGAATATCTTTACCGAACTGATAAACTGCTTTTGGCCCCATAGAAAAATTGTCTACTCTAAACCCGTCAGAAATTAAATGGTTGCTAATAGTTGCATCATAAAAAACCGCTTTATTTACAAAGGGAAATTTGCTGAAAATTGGATTTAAGTACTTGATTGCAGATGTAGAATCTAAAAAACCCTGATAAAATGAAATTTCAGGTATTGTATTTTGAAAAAAATCATTGTAAGGTTTAATAGTTTGTTCTAAAACATCTATTTTTTGAGAAACAAACTCATTTTCAACGTATTTTTTAGTCAGATTATAGGCCAATGTTAAAGCAGCAACAAGTGAAAAGGAAATTAAAACCAGAAAAGTGATTATCAGAGTAAAATTTTTACGATAGATCTGTTTATGTTGTTCCATTCTTTAACTATTTCTTATTGAGATTACTCTCTAGAAATTTTTCTAATTCTCCGTAAAACTCCAGCCTGTTTTCCTGTTTTTTAAAAAAATGGCCTTCACCATCTTTTAAAATATAAGTGACGGGAACATTGCGTTTTTTTAATTCCTTTACAAACTGGTTAGTTTCATTTACATTTACCCTGGGATCTTTTACGCCCTGGGCTATTAAAACAGGTACTTTTATCTTATCTGTATGAAAAATAGGTGATGCCAGTTTTAAATAATCTGCATCAGTTTCAGGATTACCAACCATTTCATAAAACATCATTTGGTATGGTTTGTAGTAGGATGGTATATCTTTTAAAAAAGTAAATAAATTGGTTATACCTGAGTATGATGCACCACAGACGTACAAATCAGAATTAAAACATAACCCATGTAAAGCCGAATAACCCCCAAAGCTTGAACCATAAATCCCAATTCTTTTAGGATTTGCTATACCTTTAGCAATAAGCCACTTTACTCCATCCGTAACATCACTTTGCATTTTACCGCCCCATTCTTTAAACCCCGCATTCCAAAAATCTTTTCCATAGCCGGTAGAACCACGATAATTCATTTGAAAAACGGCATACCCACGATTGGCTAAAAATTGAACTTCGGCATTATAAGACCATGAATTTCGATAACTTGGGCCGCCATGTGGTACTATAATAGTACTGAGGTTTTTCTCTTTTCCTTTTGGTAATGTTAAATAGCCATTAATTACTAAACCATCCCGGCTTTTATAGGATATGGGCTTCATTTCACATAACTCATTTTCCTTAAGAGAAGGATTTATATCACCCAGTTTAATTAATTTTTTTTCCGAAACCACATATAAATAATATGTCCCGGGATTACGGTCTGTATAAGTTTTAATAATGAAATTATTTTCAGCTGTATCCTGATCTGTAATTTTTATTTCTTTATCAGGAAGTGATTTCTCTAAATGAGAATACATCGCTTTTATATCATCATCAAGATAATGACGGTGTTTTTTATCCGTTTCATACTCTACATAAACTACTTTTTGCTTAGATCTTAAATAGTATCCTTCAGTTATATCAACCTGAGGATTACTATAAATTTCCCGGCGTTCTTTACCTGTTTCGCAGTCTAATTCAACCAATGAAATTTTATCCCTATTTTGATTTGAAAGAGCATAAATTGAGGAATTATCTTTACTGAAACCAACAAGAGCAATAGTGGTTTTAAAATTATTGCTTACAACAGATTTAAATAAATCATTCTCTGTTTTTCGATATAAAAGCGTTTCATTAACTCCATCACTTGCAACAGCCATTCTTAATTTACCAGCGAAGTCTGCATACCATTCCGTAATATTTCCTGGATTTAAGCCAATTAAAGTAAGTTTACTGGTTTGAATATTTAGGCGGTAAGCATCAAAAATAGTAGAGTCACGAATATTTAAAGCCACCAAAATAACATCATTGTATGCTTTTAACGGAGTAATTAATTTAATTTTGGCTTTTTTAACAGAAACCAAATTGCGGGTATTTGTTCCATCACGTTTAACAGCAAATAACCTTGGATTTTCACCTCCGTCCTTATCTTTTAAATAAAGAATTTCATCACTATTTGCCCAGAAATAATAAGAAATACCACGAAGTGTATCTGATGTTAAACGGGTTATACCTTTACCATTAAGTTTCTCTACATAAACATTAAGCCGGTTCTTATATGGTTTTAAATAGGCAATATATTTTCCGTCAGGAGAAATTGTAAAATTTGTTTTAACCGGATTTTTAAAAAAATCTTCAATAGGAATTTTGTTAGCCTGTTTATTTTCAGAGCAAGACAATAAAAATAATATAAAAATTAAAATGCTATATTTTTTTAAAATAGTTAATAAACTCAAAGGCTTTCGGATTTGCATATAAAAAAGTGAAACTGAGAACTATAAATTTTGATTATTAATGCCCCTTATTTTATTAAAATCTACCAAAAAACAAAAAAAATCAAGCACTCTATTATTTTATCAAATTTTTTGAAGTAAATTACTAAATTGAATTGTACATAAAGTGTATAGCATGGTAACATTTAAAATACAACCAAAATTTAATTTCAACCTAACTGGGCAAAATATTTATAATTATCTTATTAATTAGAAATTATTGATAGAAACTCCATATTATAATTACCTTTAAAAATAGAGTTAAAAAAATACGTTTAAATAAATATGCGTAAAATCAGTTTACTTTTTACTTTCATCATTATATCACATTTAGCGCTTGCCCAAATAAATAGTGATGAAGCCCTTGCAATACAATATTTTCAAACCGGTGAATTTGCCAGAGCCGCCGATAGTTATCAAAAACTCTTTAATAAAAGCAAAAATATCGCTTATTATGATCCTTACTTAACTTCCTTGCTTAGAAGCAAGCAATATGATGATGCTGAGCAACTGGTGCGGAAACAATTAAAAAACAATTCCCAAAACTATATTTTTTCTGTTGATTTAGGGCGTATTTTCCAGGAACGCGGTATGCAGGAAAAAGCTGTAAACTGGTATAATGATCTGATAAAGAACTTACCTGCCAATGAGCTATCAATACGTGATCTAGCTACAGCATTTTACCGTGCCGAAACTTATGATTATGCTATAAAAACATTTGTTGCGGGGCGAAAACTAATTAATGATGAAGACGTATTTTCATTTGATCTGATAGGTCTATATCGTTACCGGAAGGATAAAGCAATGCTCATACAAG
>JBASZP010000468.1:0-1894 GCA_049660965.1 Daejeonella sp.
CGTTTTCATGAGCATCTAAAAATTTGGATTTATCTAATCCTTTGATGTACTCAGGGTCATCCAGCTTACCACTTATTTCCAGTACTGCGTTTTCCGTTTTATACTGGCCTAAACATTCCAGGCAAGCTCTTTTGTAGCCAACTGTTTGCGCTTTCCAGTCTGCGCCAATGATATTTGTATTTCGTTTATTGGTACGAACCAATATACCCCCGTCAATAACAGGTATTAAGTGTGCATAGGCAATAAAATTAAGTATCTGACGGGGCCAGGGTCTATCTACACAACTGAATATGATATCGCAATCTAATGCTGTTTCAAATCCCTGTTTTTCACATATACTGTATTCACAAGAAGTAATTTTTACTTTAGGAGCGGTAGCACTTTTGCGTATTCCATCCGCTACAGCTAACACTTTAGCTCTTCCAATATCTTCTTTAAAAACATTAGTCAGCCTGTCAAGGTTTTTTTCTTCTACTGCATCAAAATCAATCAATGTAAAATTGGCAATACCTGTTCTTGCCAGTATTTCTGCCACAATACTTCCGACACTGCCTAAACCTGCAATCCCAATTTTTAAACGGGACAAGTCTTCCTGCGTTTTACTTCCCCATGCAGAAATAGTACGTAATTGTTTTGCTGAATCAAAAATGGGAGGCAATATAGAATCATTGTATGTAATGCTTAACTTTTTACCTATCACCCTTACTGCATCACACCAGTTGCGGTTATACTTTCTTTTCTCTTTTTCATCTTTTATCCAAAACCTTCCACTCCAGGCTCCATCTGTTCCCAAGGTTAATCCTAACAATGGAAATTCTGTAAGCCCCATTACTGAAGGCGACATTCTTGTTTCTGCTATTATATCATCTTCACTCATTCCCTGCCAGCCAGATGATGGATGAGAGTGCAAAAATGCAATGCCTTCTTTTCTTTCAGCGGCTATTTTTAATACCCGTTCAAAATAATGAGGAAGAAAGCCCACATTGCCGTGAACATTTCTTTCATCTTCTTCTGGTAATATTATGTGCGACAATATCCCGGTATTTCGGTTAGTACCGTTACTGGGAATATAGGTTGCGAAGCACAAGTCTTCCTGCTCATCTTCCCGGATGAGGTGAGCAAAAAGTTCCTGATGAACCTCATCGGTCATTACTACGCTAAATGTTTTCATACTATAGTTGCAAACAAATTTCTGATGTGTGCTAAATAAGATTTCACAGTTTTATCTGTTCTGTTCCATTCATTATTAAATGGCCTGCTCCAGTATTGCCATTCCGCACCTAATGGACTTGCATGTATGGCTCCGTATGGATGCACACCACCACCGCCAGATACTGGTAAAAGATGTGGTTTAAAATGAGGTCCCGGCGGAGCATTCATTGGAAAGCTATCAAGTACCTGTAATCCCATCCATACTTTTTGCCCGGTGAATCTGCCAACAGGTATTTCATACTCAAATGATATAAAATCAGGAGCAGGCTCCTGCACAGAATAGTGAAGAGTCTGCAATTGATTGATGAAGTCTAATTTTGCCATACGCTGAAATTTAAGATACATTGGTTTCACCCCTGAAGGCTGATATAAATTTTACAGCCGGGCATACCATTTTTAACGGTGTATTTGGGCTGTCTTTAAGGGAAGTCTGGCTGCCATCCGGATTAATCTTAACAAGGTAGTAATCACTTACAGGCGTTAATCCAGCCGCTTCCAGCATCTGATTCGGAGTTAACTCCTTTTGGTCGGTGGTTTCAGGCTCGTTATCCACGAAGTAATTAAACACTTCGGTTGGTTTCACCACAAAATGTTCAACACCGCCCTTTGATAAATCAACCTTTTCAGTAAGGTCAATTTTTTCAAAATCACAGTCTTTTAATTTTTGGTACAGCCAAAAGCA
>JBASZP010000469.1:0-2592 GCA_049660965.1 Daejeonella sp.
GCCCTACACTTACGTATCCGTTTTCCCAGCTGTAGGTTATATTTCCTTTAAAACTGCTGTAGTTAAGAGACCTTGCATCGGGTTTTGCGTTTTGAGTTCTTACAATACCTGTTTCCGGTGTAAATAGTCTTAAAGTATCTAAACCTGTGCCTTCTTCTGTTATATCCTGAAAGTAAGCCTGAAAAGTAATGTGTTTACTTGCATGTCCCCAAAATTGTAATCCCACCCCTTTTCTAAATAAGTTTTTATGGTTTCCAAATTCAGTTTCCAATGTAATTGCAGGATCTAATCGCAGAATGAAATCATCTTTTTTTATAGTTAATGCTCTTAGGCGACTATTTTGATCTTTTTTAAGAAAAGTTGTACTGTCTTGCAGGTACTCACTAAATTCGGAGAATTCCTGCTGGTAAAACATTAATTCTTTTTGTTCCGCAAGAGATAAATTATGAACAGAATCCTGGAGATGAATAAGGTTTTTTGCAATTTCATTTCTGCTTAAAGGGAGTATAAAATCTGTAATTTCTATATTTCCTTTTTGTGCCTGTCGTGATAAGAATTCATAAATCTGGTGTTTAGGGTTTTCAAAAACAACCTGTGCTTTAACACACATGCCGCATAGAAGTAGTATGAAGAAAATGATTACTCTTAATGCAATATGAGGGGGTAATTTAATAAGCATTCAGATCACCTTTAATAATGTTTATAATAGTTTGTAAAACAATCTGACAATCGAGCCAAAACGTCCAGCGATGAATGTAATAGAGGTCATAATTTACTCTGCGTTGCATAGAGCCTTCAGCTATGGTTTCTCCCCGATATCCATTAACCTGTGCCCATCCTGTAATACCGGGTTTAACCAAATGCCGCATCATATACCGTTCTACATGTTCAATAGAAGCTAAATTTAAAGGGGTAGGATGTGGCCGGGGGCCAACTACAGACATATTTCCCAATAAAACATTCCAAAATTGTGGAATTTCATCAATGTTTAACTTCCGCAGGTATTTTCCTAAAGGCGTTATTCGGGAGTCGTTTTTTATAGTTTGGATAAAATCCCCGCTATCATCCGTTTCAGGACTATCATAGAACATAGTTCGGAATTTATAGCAGATAATTTTTTTATTGTTCAGTCCCCAGCGTTCTTGCTTAAAGTAAACAGGCCCTTTTGAGCTGAGTTTAATGAGTAAAGCAATCACAGGCATAAACCACCATCCTATTAAAATAAAAAAGGATAAAGAAAAACAAATATCAAAAATTCTTTTTAATACTTTATTCGCAAATCTGTCTTGTGGTAAAGAGCGAAGGTTAATAACCGGCAAAAGGCCAATGGTGTTAATTTGTATATTACTGGCTGTATATAAGTAAAGGTCAGGTATCATACGGACACGTTTTGCATGACGGTCACATATTTCTATACTACTTTGTATCTGATCGTGATTGGAATTAGGCAAAGCAATAATTACCTCATCTATTTTAACTTCTGTTAATACTTTCCCCAGGTTATCTATTTTCCCCAGGTAATTGCACCCATTCAGTTTGGTTATTTCATTATCTAAAAAACCAATACACTTATAACCATAATATCTATTTAAGTTAATAGTATCATAAAAATCTTTGGCGGCTGGGGTAGAACCTACTAAAATAATTTGTTCCTGTAGTCTCCCGCTATAAAAAACACTATGTAAATATTTTCTGAGAATATATTTAAAAGATAGGATGAAAAAGAACACAACGCCAAAATAGACTGCAAGAAAAAGGTTGCTAAACTGAAAATTATTCCTGAAAAAGAATAAGAAAGAAGTTAGTAATATGCAAAATAGTATAAGTGTTAGCAGAATGTATATAATTTCTTCGGAGAATTTGTTTGAACGCAAATCGCGATACAACTTGGATACCTGTGCAGAACTATACCATGAAATAAGGGAAAATAGAAAAAAGGTATACGAGCTTGTTGTATTGATCTCATGTTCCGGAAAATAATATTTAGCTATAATAAAAGAGAGAAATAGAATTGGAGCATCAATTAAATACCTGATTCCGTTATAAAAAAAATATGGTTTAGTCATAGCCTAATTCTTTTTTAACGTTTTAATATTATCAATCTACTCATTTCTTTTCACTATTGCCTTAAACTGATATAGATTTTATATTCATTGCGGGCAAAAGTATAAAATAATAAGATATATTTAACGGCATCAACTTGTCAATCTAATTGTTTGACTTTAACTCTCTGCAAGCAGTAGATAATAATTTTTAAGTTTTTTATACTAACAAATCAGTAAATTAAACAAATGTTCTTCTATTTTTGCAATTAATTCAAAAATGCACTCATATCTAATAAATCAGGTAAATTTTACCCTGATGATAATGTGATTAGTAATACTTAAGTATGGCAAAAATTTTTATATCGGGGGTTGCAGGTTTTTTGGGAAGTCATTTAGCAGACAGGATGATTGGGTTAGGACATACTGTAATTGGTACTGATAATTTACTGGGAGGATATGAAGATAATGTAAACCCGCAGGTGCAATTTTATACTTATGACTGTAAGTATAGAAACTCTATGCTTAAGATCACTAAGAATTGTGATAT
>JBASZP010000470.1:0-6048 GCA_049660965.1 Daejeonella sp.
AAGCATTCCGGATATTCGTGAAGATATAAGCCGAAAGCAAACTATTGTTATTTCTTACTATGATGAAAACTGGCAGCATCATGAAGAAACCTATAAAGGTTTAGCGGCCAGGGTTATTCAGCATGAATATGATCATATTGAGGGTAAATTGTTTACAGATAAATTAAGCCCCCTGCGTAAAGAAATGCTTAAAAACAGGTTACTTTCTATCTCTAAAGGCCAAATTGATGTGGATTATAAAATGAAGTTTTTTGCCCAGTCCAAAAAGAGATAGATAAATAAAAACTTTTTGATACTAAAACCTGTTAAATAAAGAAAAGACTGACTTATACCTCTAAAAATTTAGCTTAACCACCTAAACGTTTAGGTATATGACCTAAAAATTTAGCTTAACCACCTAACCATTTAGGTACACGACCTAAAAATTTAGCTTAACCACCTAACCGTTTAGGTACACGACCTAAAAATTTGGCTTAACAACCTAACCGTTTAGGTACACGACCTAAAAATTTAGCTTAGCAACCTAAACGTTTAGGTCAGCGACCTAAAAATTTAGGTTCCTGACCTAAAAATTTGGCCACAAAGGCACTTTTTCGGATTTTAAGCAATTGTACATCTTTATTGTCATAACAGGGTTAAGCTGCCTCCTTCAATACTTCTAAAATGAATTTATTGTCCCGAATCACGGCTTTTATCTCCCTGTAGAATTTGCTGCAATAAAGAACCCCAGGCAAAGGGGTTTAATAATGGATTAGCGAATTTCTGATTAATGTTTTTATTCACCATAGCGCTATGGTTGTTTTGAAAATTATAACCCTGCATTTCCTGCCCGTCCCTTGGCAGTGAGGCTGCCAGAATTGTTAATTTATCTTTTGATACATTTTTCTTAGCGATTTCAAGGTCATCATCCGCAAATTTCATGGTCATAAATTCTTTTTTAAATTCATCTGTACTGGCCCATGGGTAAACACTTACAACAGGGAGATTAATAATATCCTGTTTTAACTTGATTACTACTGTATACTTATTATCCGGCAGGTATAATGGAATTACTACACCCTGCCTTTTATAGCCTATCGCACTAAAAGCGAGTGTATCGCCCTCATGTACTATAAAAGAAAAATACCCTTTATAATTGGCAGAAAAAATTTGATTACGAAAACTAATATTGGTAATGCTTACATAAGGTACCACAGTATTACTATCCGTATTTAAGATTACCCCGGAAAATTGCACCAGTTTTTTATCCTGCTTTTGAGCAAAAACAGATAGAGCAGAACATATTAACAGAATGAAAAGACTAATACGCATCATTCAAAAATACCAAAATTGTAACAGATCCATGTTAAATAGTGTTAAACAATAATTAGTGTCCGGTTTCTCGTCATTTTACCTCAAATTTTCCGGCAAAATAGCTTCAGGGTCATTAATGTCTGTCAGGTTAACTGCTTCAACTCCATTTATCTCGGGCACGGCTTTTTTAATGGCCTGTTCTATACCGGCTTTTAGAGTCATAATACTCATAGGGCAGGAACCACACGAACCTAATAAACGCAGGCGTACAATATGATCAGGAGTTATTTCTTCTATAGATACATTTCCCCCGTCTGTTTCTAAATAAGGGCGAATAGTATCTAAAGCATCTTCTACTCTTTTAAGCAAATCCATCAATAATTATCTTTTAGTTTGAAATTATATTAATTTAACAAATGTATATTATTTAACGTTCTGTATAGAAACCTGCTGGGCTACCCGTTCTGTAATTTCTGTAAAGGCCAACGCCATTAAACTATTCTCCTGCAAAATAACAGGCTCGCCAGAATCTCCCGCTTCGCTAATACTTTGTACCAAAGGAATTTCTCCCAAAAAAGGTATATTAAATTGTTCCGCTAAAACTCTGCCACCATTTTTACCAAAAATATAATATTTATTATCCGGCAATTCTGCGGGTGTGAAGTATGACATATTTTCTATTATTCCCAATAAAGGCACATTGATAGAATCCATTAAGAACATTCCAACCCCTTTTTTAGCATCAGACAAGGCCACATTTTGCGGAGTGGTCACTATTACCGCTCCGGTTATTGGAAAACCCTGAGTAATCGTAATATGAATATCACCCGTTCCGGGTGGAAGATCAACGATCAGGTAATCCAGATCGCCCCAGTCCGCATCATTAAATAATTGTTTTACGGCCGTAGAAACCATTGGCCCACGCCAGGGCACGGGCTGGTTAGGGTCGGTAAAAAAGCCTATTGATAATAATTTGATCCCGTATTTTTCTATAGGTTCTATTCTTGTTTTACCCGCTGCATTTTGGGATGCTTTAGGGCGGGCATTTTCTACGCCAAACATTATAGGTATAGACGGGCCATAAATATCGGCATCTATTAACCCAACTTTTGCCCCTTTTTTTGAAAGACCCAGAGCTAAATTAGCCGCAACTGTTGATTTACCCACGCCTCCCTTTCCTGAAGCTATCACAATGATATTTTTAATGTTTGATAAAACCTGGTTACTGCGTGTGGTAACCCGCGAGGTCATATTAATATTAACCTCTGCATCTTTACTTACAAAATGACTAATAGCATTTCTGCAGGCATTCTCAAGCATAGCTTTCATAGGGCAGGCAGGTGTAGTTAACACGACAGAAAAACTTACTTTATTTTCTTCAATTTTTAAATCTTCTATCATGTTTAAGGTAACCAGATCTTTTTTCAGATCCGGGTCTTCCACATGGCGCAACGCATTATATACTTCTTCCTGACTAATCATTCATAAAATTCAACTGGAATTACCCCTTCTATTGAATCACAAATTTACAAAACCAATTACGTAAAACTTGTTAAATTAAGGTTTTTATAGATATTTGACCCTGTAGAAATAAAGCGCCTCTTAGAAGCGTTTTTTCACTTAATCCTCATATCTTTAAATCACTCGCGAAACCTTATGAAATTATCAGGTAAACACTATAGAATTGCCTCATTTATACTATTAAGCCTGGTTGTTTTATTATCAATAGGCGCAGGTATAGCATACAACAAAAGAGAACTTATACTAAAAACCGTCATTGAAAAAGTAATCAATAAAGCTAAAAGAGATTACAACTTAAATGTAAAGATAAAAGATGCGCATTTTACAGGATTAAAAACAGTTGAGTTTACAGATGTTTCTGTAGTTCCTGATAAAAGGGACAGCTTAATTACTATCAAAAATTTCAGTGTGGGAATTAAGTTATTTCCACTTTTCTTTGGAAATTTTAAACCCTCAGAAATTAAACTTAATAACGCCAAAATTAACCTCATTAAGAAAGATAGTACAAGCAACTTTGATTTCCTGTTCCGTAAAAAGAAGACAGACAGTTCAAAAGAATCCACAAAAGTAAGTTTAGCCGAATTAGCTAATAAGCTCTTAAGCCAGTTGCTTTCTAAAATTCCGTATAATATGGATATCAGTAACCTGGAGATTAAGTTTACACAAGATACCACTGTACTTAGTTTTAACACCACTAAAGCTATAATTGATCATGGCCGCGTAAATTCAACCATTAAAGTTAACAGGGACATGGCCACCTGGCATGTACAGGGGGAGGTAGATCCCGATGATAAACAACTAAACTTAATGCTTTTTGCAGAGGATAAAAAAGTAGAACTCCCCTACATTGAACAAAAGTTCGGACTTAAATTAAACTTTGACACGATCAGCACAGAAATTAGACGTGTAAAATACAGCGGAGATGAGTTAAAAATCAGCGGTTTATGGTCCGTAAAGAACATGCTCATTAATCATCCACGCATAGCCGGAAATGACATCATTGTTCCAAATGGTTCAATTGAAACAGATATGCTGATCGGTGAAAATTTTATTGCGGTAGATAGTTCTTCCACCATTCGTTTAAAAAATATAGAAGCGCATCCCTTTCTAAAATACACCTTACATCCTAAAAAGATCTATGAATTAAAACTCCATACTGATGAACTGGAGGCACAGCAACTTTTCGACGCTTTTCCCCAGGGTTTATTTGAATCGCTTGAAGGAATTCAGGTTGCCGGTAAACTTCAATATGATCTTAATTTTTATCTGGATACAAAACAACCTGACCAGGTTGTTTTTGATTCCCGTTTAATACAAAGGGGATTTAAAATCACAAAATGGGGGAAAACAAACCTGCAAAAAATAAACAATTCATTTATTTATACCCCTTATGAGTATGGTAAACCCATGCGGAATATCACTATAGGATTGCAAAATCCAAATTATACCCCTATAGAAGAAGTGTCATCTTATTTAAAAAACGCTTTATTAACCGCGGAAGATCCCTCATTCTACACTCATCATGGTTTTGTTGAAGAATCCATCAGGAAATCTATAGCTACAAATTTTAAGGAAAAGGCCTTTAAACGCGGCGGAAGTACTATTTCTATGCAACTGGTAAAAAATGTGTATCTCAGCCGGCAAAAAACATTAGCACGTAAAATCGAAGAAATATTATTAGTCTGGATCATTGAAAACAGCCGTCTTTCATCAAAGCAACGTATGTTTGAGGCTTATTTAAACCTGATTGAATGGGGTCCAAACGTATATGGAATTGGCGAGGCGAGCCGTTATTATTTCAGCAAACATCCCTCGCAACTTAATTTAGGCGAAAGCATATTTTTAGCCAGCATTGTCCCCAAGCCCAAATCCGCCTTGTATTCTTTTCAGTCTGATGGAAGTTTAAGAGGTGGATTATATGGCTATTTTAACCTTATTGGGGGTTTAATGGCTAATAAAGGTATGGCCCAGGCAGATTCCAGCGCTTATGGTTTTTATTCTGTGCGATTAAAAGAAAGCTTACGACGTCCTTCCTCTGAGGTAGATTCTTTAGTTACCGATACCCTGACAGATGAAGAAGAAAACGGCGGAGGAATACTACAGCGATTATTTGGCAGATCTAAACGGGATACCATTACTGTAAAAAGCAATAAGCTTAGAACTACGCCACGGGACACTATCCCAACCCCTGATAAACGCAAAA
The DNA here is from genome assembly GCA_049660965.1 of Daejeonella sp. Classification (GTDB taxonomy): domain Bacteria; phylum Bacteroidota; class Bacteroidia; order Sphingobacteriales; family Sphingobacteriaceae; genus Daejeonella. The sequence continues at coordinate 5,018 of JBASZP010000470.1, forward strand.
GAAAGCGGGAATCATCAGAAATGGAACAATAAATTAAGCACAAGAACGAGCAAGGGCAGTAAACAATCCATAATTCAAGCATCATGAAGATACAGGTAAATAATAAAGAATTTGATTTACTGCTTGAATATGAGCAGATCCAAAAAAGGATAAGGCTGCTTGGTATTCAGTTAAGTACTGATTATGAAAACCGTACGCCCGTATTCATCGGCGTACTTAACGGCAGTTTTATGTTTCTGGCTGATCTGCTCAAAGAAATTACTATTCCCTGTGAAATTAGCTTTGTAAAGGTATCATCCTACGATGGCGATAAAAGTACCCCATTGATAAAACAGGAAATTGGTATCAGCATGGATCTAAAAGACCGGGATGTGATCATTGTAGAAGATATTGTAGATACAGGCAATACCCTTAACTATTTATTAGCAATGGTTAAAAAACACCAACCCACTTCCATAAATGTATGCACCTTATTATTTAAACCGAAAGCGGTAAAACAACTTATACCCGAAATCGCTTATGCAGGGTTTGAAATACCCAATGAATTTGTTGTAGGATACGGTTTGGATTATAACGGTTTAGGACGAAATTTAAAAAACATTTACAGGGCGGTATAATACTTTTTAAAAATAAGCTCCATTATTAATTAATTCATGTTTATGAATTTTTATTTATTTTTGATATGATGGATATTAATTAGCCATTTTAAAATATTAATTTTTAAAATAAGAAACATGAGTTTAGCTTTACTGGAAGAATATATACAATCCGGCAACTCCGATGCACTAACCGCCCTTATACTTACAAACCCCGGGCTCCTTCAGCAAAAAACAAGTTACCAGATATCCCCTTTAATGCTTTCCTGTTATTTTAAGAAACCGGAAATAACCGCAGCGCTCTTAAAAAACATAGAAGACCTTAGTATTTTTGAGGCTGCTGCCGTAGGCAAACTGGATGTAATTGCACATGCTGTTTATTTAAATCCTGATGTTGTTCATGAATTCTCTGAAGACGGGTTTAGCCCTTTGGGC
>JBASZP010000471.1:0-4041 GCA_049660965.1 Daejeonella sp.
TATCTGTACAGAAAGTAAAAGAAACCTTACATAACCTTCTCATTAACTTTGAAGCCGAGCCTTCAAACAAAGGAGTTTATATTCAAATTGATGTAGATCCTTATTGAATACGCTCCTTCGGATCTCCGAATCCGGAGGCTGCAATAAGGGATTTGCAATCCCCGGCAAAGAATAACATTAAAATAAGGCAGCATAAACACAGGATTCTCTGCCAGAACTACTGCAGGGACACAGATCAATACGCATATTGTTTCTTTGTATATTCAATGGAACTTTTTACCATTTGGATTAAAATATCTTTGTCAATGTCTTCAATTTTTTGAATATAAATACAGCCTTTACCTGCTTTATATTTTCCAAATTTAGAAAGCAGTTCTTCCCTTTTCTCGAAGTCAGAGCCTAAATATAAAGTAATTGCATTTACCCTTGGTGCAAGTCCTGTAAGTGGAGCATCCCCTTCACGCCCGCTTTCATATTTGTAATGATAAGCCCCAAAACCTATAATACTTGTTCCCCACATTTTTGGTTCAAGTCCTGTATGTTCAGTGATCAGGTCAATGATTGTCACACAATCCTTACGTTTTTTCTCATCAGTAATTGTCGTTAAAAAGTCGGCCACACTATTTTGAGTTTCTAAGGTTTTGTTTTTTGCCATTATTTATTTCATCCATTATTATTATTTGGAAATCATGTTAGCCATAAAGGTATAGCGAACTTAGCGATAAATTGAATCTTCATCAATTTTTAAAACAGTATTGTCAAAGTTTATGCAACTTAAAAAAATCAGGCTTTAATTCTTTTGTTATTCTCTTACATTTGCACAGAAAAAAATCAGGCAAATCGTTCTGTATTTTTTCTTATCTGAAATTACCCTTCAGTATCCATAATTATACTACTTCTTAATCATTAAAATATGAACCAGCCACAGGCAATAAAACCTGCAATTACGTTTACCGGGTATCAAAAATTCATTATTGTATTAATGGCCTTATTACAATTTACCATTATACTTGACTTTATGATCTTATCTCCCCTGGGCGATATCCTGATGAAATCAATGAACATGAGTACCAAACAATTTGGTTCAGTAGTATCCGCTTACGCCATTAGTGCTGGTATTTCAGGCTTTCTTGCCGCCGGTTTTGCAGATAAATATGACCGGAAAAAACTATTGCTTTTCTTCTATATAGGCTTTATTGTCGGAACCCTGTTTTGCGGCCTGGCCTATAATTATCATACCCTGTTTTTAGCACGTATTGTAACCGGTATTTTTGGCGGTGTAATAGGTTCTATCTCCATGGCAATTATTACAGATGTATTCAGTTTGCAGCAACGTGGCCGGGTAATGGCTTTTGTACAAATGGCTTTTGCAGGAAGCCAGATCTTAGGTATCCCTATTGGTTTATTACTGGCAAATAAATGGGGCTGGCATGCTACCTTTTTTATGGTTGTAATATTAGCCATAGCCTTGGGTATTGCAGTACTATTAAAACTAAAGCCCATAACAGAACATTTAAAATTACAAACGGAAAGAAACCCCTTAGAACATTTATGGCAAACCATAAAAAAGCGTGATTACCGGATTGGATTCCTGGCAACAGCCATGCTCTCTATGGGCGGTTTCATGCTCATGCCCTTTACAAGCGCTTTTATAGTAAACAATGTACACATTGCACAGGATGATTTACCCATTATATTTTTCTGCACCGGGATATCTTCCATGATCATTATGCCCCTTATAGGAAAACTAAGTGATAAAATTGACAAATTTAAGCTCTTTGCCATGGGTTCCGTTATAGCCAGTATCATGATAGTAGTTTACACAAACCTTACACCCGTTCCCATCTGGCAGGTAATTATTGTTAATATGGTTTTATTTATGGGAATTATGAGCCGTATGGTACCCGCAACAGCATTAAACTCAGCAGTATCAGATACGGCCGACAGGGGCGCATACATGAGCATTAACTCTTCCCTGCAACAAATGGCCGGCGGACTGGCAGCAATCTTTGCAGGCTTTGTAGTAATACAGCATACCAAAACAAGCCCCATTGAACATTTTGACATTTTAGGTTATGTAATGGTTGGCTTTGTTCTACTATGTATTTATTTAGTGTACCGTGTAAGTAACCTGGTAAAAAATAAAGCATCCGGTAACATTAATTAACTATTATTTTTTAGCAGATTTGAACACCATTAAATTACCCTTACTACTATGAATCTGCTTATTAATATTTATACCCGTTTCATATTTTTACATTCTTGATGCGATTAATTAGATACTGTAGTCAGGAAATCACAAGCCTGTAAAATTGTTCATCCCTTCTGCAAAAGACGTGAAGAAGCACAAATTAAACTATAAGTCGTTCATCTTATATAATGAAATATAATTTTGTTTTCAATTTGATAAGAAGCTAAACCACCTGAACAATTATATTTACCTCATGAAAAAATTCACAGGCCATAGGTTAATTAAAACCGCTCTTCTATGCAGAATGATAACTACATCTCTACTAATGATAAGCATCAGTTTTATAGCATGCAGTCAGGATCATTTAACCAATCAAAACTGGCTGGATAATACCAGGATGGCTGCTAAAAGCACCGTAGTTCTAAATAACGATAAGGAAACACTTCCATTAATTGCCATAGACCAACTGAAAATTGCCAGTATTGATATGGGCTTTAATCATTCCTTTGTTTTTGACAGCTTATTGAATAAGTATCAAAAAACAGATCGCTTTAATGCCAGCATGTACGTAGCTGGCAGTTCATTAAATGCTTTGCTGGACGATATAAAACTATATAATACCCTGGTTATTGAAGTATCGGATGTATCAGTATCTGATAAAAGAGTGATAGACTTCATTAAAGAAGTCGCAGGTAAAAAACAGATAATCATTGCACTCTTTGGACAGGGTGTCAGTTTAGCGCAGCTTGACTTCATTAAATCGCCCCTTATCTGGTGCGCACAACATACCCCCGAGAGCGCATCCTTTGTAGCCCAGGCCATATTCGGAGGAGTTTCAGTAAACAATGTATTAGAGGATAATTATTCTGAAAATTACACCTCCGGCATGGGGAGTACCATCCGAAAGATAAGATTAAGCTATACCGTACCAGAAGAAGTGAACATAAACACCCGCAGTTTACAGGGTATTGACGCTATTGCCTTAGAAGCCATCCGCGAAAAAGCTACCCCAGGCGCTGTAGTAATGGTAGTTAAAGATGGAAATGTAATTTATAATAAAGCATTTGGTACACATACCTATACTGATGGTTTACCAACACGAATTGATGATATCTATGACCTCGCATCAGTAACAAAAATATCCGCAACCACTTTAGAAGTTATGCGGCTTACCGAAAGTGGTCAGTTAAGGTTAGACAGTACACTTAAAAACTATATCGGACGCACACGAGGCTTAGACAAAGGAAATATAAAAGTCGGTGAAGTGATGTTACACCAGGCAGGTTTTGTGCCTTTTATTCCATTCTATCAAAAACTTACAGATGCAGACCATAGTTCTGATTCTTCCGCCGGATTTCCGACAAAAGTTGCGGATAATTATTACATCCGTAAAAATTATTTTGCCGAAGTAATGTGGCCGCAAATGTTAAACTCAAAACTTGTCAGCCGCGGCAAATATGTATATAGTGATTTAAGCATGTACTATATGAAAGAAGTGGTAGAGAACCTAAGCGAAGAAACACTCGACCAATCTGTTTTAAAACAATTTTACAAACCCTTAGGGATGAAAACTGCCGGTTTCAATCCCCGTAACCGTTTCCCAAAAGATCAGATCGTACCTACAGAAGATGACAATTACTTTAGAAAAACATTGCTTCAGGGTTATGTACATGACCAGGGCGCAGCCATGGTTGGCGGGGTATCAGGCCATGCCGGGCTATTTGCCAGCACAAATGATCTGGCCATTTTATATCAAATGCTGTTAAACCGCGGAACTTATGGCGGTAAACAATATTTTAAAGCCGCAACTGTAGATCTGTTTACCGCAAAACAATCTGATTTAAGCAGAA
>JBASZP010000472.1:0-12808 GCA_049660965.1 Daejeonella sp.
GCCCTGTATGTTTACCTGCAACATCTTTTTTCTGTCGGCCGGATCAAAAGAAATAAATGCAGCACAATGATAAACATGAGTAACATCCTGCATAGCTTCTTTTAATGAAAAATAGTCCAGCACATCAGCATTAAACCAGTTTATATTTACTTCATCAGCAAGAATTGCAGGAATTTTAGAAGTTTCACGTTTGAGGGCCCTTATAGTTTCTCCCCGGCTAGTTAATTGATTGACTAATTCTGAGCCCAGAAACCCCGTTGCACCGGTAACTAATATCATTTGACGGAATTGTTTTTTAATGCTTTCAAAAGTAAGGTAATAAAGTGATATTTGCTTCCGGCCATTACTTCATAGTTAGCCATACTAAATTAGTATTTCGGTATCATGAGATTCTATTTTCAGGCTTTTACATTTGATTTATAATCTAGAAACCATGTCTTTATCTGATTTCTTTTCGCCGGTAAATTTCTCAAAGCTATCTCCTAAAGATGGGTTTTATAATAGCCAGTTAGGCTCTAAAATTGAAGTTTTCAGTTCAGATTTTCCTGATCTGGATAATAACAATTACCAGGTAGCCATATTCGGTGTGCTGGACGACCGGCAGGCGATAAGCAACCAGGGAACCGCATTGGCATCCGATCATTTTCGTGAAAAATTCTACCTTTTAAATGAAGGGAATTATACTACTAGTATTGTTGATCTGGGCAATATTAAAGCAGGAAATCAATTATCTGATACCTATGTTGCTTTAAAAATGGTGCTTAACGAGTTAATTAAAAAGAATATATTACCCATTATTATTGGTGGCGGGCAGGATCTGACTTATGCCCAATATATGGCTTACGAAGATCTTGACCAAAAAGTAGATCTTTTGGTTATTGATTCGCATTTTGACTTGGAAGAAAGTAAAGATGATACCATAGAAACTACCTCTCATGCCTATTTAAGCAAAATATTTTTGCATGAACCTAATTTCCTGTTCAATTTCAGCAATATTGGTTATCAAACTTATTTTGTAAACCAGGATAGTTTAACCGTAATGGAAAAACTGTATTTTGATGTACACCGCTTAGGCGATGTTTACGGAAAAATAAATACGACCGAGCCGATTATCCGCAATGCAAACATGATGAGTTTTGATATTTCAGCAATCCGTTCATCCGATGCATGTGGAAATGCAAATGCAACCCCTAATGGTTTTTATGGGGAAGAAGCTTGTCAGATATGTCGTTATGCGGGTATGAATGATAAACTTTTATCAATAGGGTTTTATGAATTTAATCCCGCATTTGATCAAAACGGACAAACAGCATTATTGCTTGCTCAAATGGTCTGGTATTTTATAGATGGTTTTTATAACCGAAAAAAAGATATTCCTTTACAGCCCAAATCACAATACTTAATTTACCGGACAAATTTAAAAGATGGTTCACATGAACTGGTGTTCGTAAAAAGTAAAAAATCAGACCGGTGGTGGATGCAGGTTCCATACCCGACTGGGTTATCCAAAAACGAGCGCCATCATTGGGTTCCCTGCCGTTATGAAGATTACCAAATGGCCAATGCCGGCGAAATGCCTGATTTATGGTGGCGTACTTTTCAAAAACTGATCTGAATTTAGATTATATCATATTTATTTAATCAAGTGAAAAAATACTATAACCCTGTTTTCTATCAAAACAGCAAAGATTTCTTAGCCGCTAATAGTACTGCTTTAAAAAGTCTTTTTAATAAAAAAATACAAAGTTATTATGTACTTTGGGATATTGAAGATGATGTTCGTTGGGTAACTCACCCCATAATATTAGTGATAGATAATGTTCAATACGAATTTTTATTTGATAATTTCTCTGATTTTAGTATGACCATTAATCAAATAAATAAAGAGAAATGTAATTGGTATGAAGAAGATGAAATCGAATTAGTGTGGAAAACTAATTGCTATCCTGATCTGGATAAAGTTTTGAATAAACCCATTCAGGAAATCAACCTGATTGAAATGGTTTTATTAAAGATGGTTGCTAAAAATGATCAAGGAGAATTTGTTGAAACTGGCATGGATTCACGATTATCACTGGCTGGGATAGAATTTAAATTTGAAAACAGACAATCTTTAACAATTTATAATAGTTTAAATGAAAATTCTATTACACTTGAAAATATTGAGAAAGATTATTCACAAGTTAGAAGGGTAAAAGTATAAATATCTTCTTTTGCTATTCTCAAACTCAATCCTTCTCTCATTCAATCATTCCATCCTTCTCTCATTCACTAATTCTACCATTCTCCACAGCCTGTATTGTTTTAGTAAACTCATTATAGAGCTTGTCTTTGCTACGAAGAGGCAGATTAGATTTACATTCTTTTAGATTTGCAATATATTCTGCCTGTTCTTTTTCACTATCATAAGGATATTTCGCTTCCTTTCTTACTTCTTCCAAAAATTTAATAAGATTATTCTCCTGAGTCGAGTCTCCTACAGCTAAGTTTAGCCACCAGAGCATAAAGGCCTTGTTTTTACATGCAGCAGCATAACTATTCCCTATCCCTCCATCAGAAAAATAAATCCCATCCGGATATGAATGGTTATAATCAGACCAGGCTCTAAAAGCAGCATCGCGAAAAGAAAGGTTTTTTGAAATACTACTTTTAGTACCAATATTATTAAAACAAAGTTGCAGGGATTCTATCACTAATTCCCGGTTTTTAAAGATTTGATAGATATCTGTCCAATTTATTTTGTTTTCCGGTGCATCCGCCCATTGATATAAATTTATAGTAGTCCTCCCCAAACGCAATTGAAGATATATTTTAAGGTCTTTTTTTACATAACTTTCAAATACGCCAAGCATTAAAATTAAAACTACTAAACAAGGTATAATATAGTTCTTATGGAATTTCTCGTCTTTTAAATAGCGGGTAATAAATGAAAGAAATGAGATGAAAATCAGCAAACCTATAATTTCATTATCGCCCACATTATCCGCAAAATCCCATAGCTTAAGAATTAGTGTTATTAACAGGATCAGGCATACAAATAACATCAGGCCTTTGGTTCGAAATTTAATGATCATCCGAATCCAGACTATCAAATTTATGATACCAAGAATGGAAACAATTACTAACCAAACAACAAAATAGTTACCTAAACCAATATCACTCATATCAAATTTCTTTAATCTTTCAAATTAATGGGATTATAATATCCCGTACGAAGGATTTGAATTAAAAAATATAACAGCGTGGAATTTTAGCTGGCGAAGGAAATATGGATCGGGTTCAAATTTAAGGTTTAAATAAGTTATAACTTTTCAAGGAAAGCGATACGATCATTAATAGGGGGGTGCGTACTGAATATCTTTTGAAACCAGCTACTTTCAGAAGAAGAAACTACCTGCGGGTTTTCAATAAATAACTGGGCTACATCTTTTCGTTGTACAGCTTCAATACAAGGATCCTGAGAAATTTTACGTAGTGCACTGGCCAATGCTGCCGAGTTTTTAGTCATATCTATTGCACCAGCATCAGCCATATATTCCCGCTGGCGGGAAATGGCAAAACGAATGATCATCGAAATGAAGTAGGCTAAAGCTGCAATTACAATAATAGCAATAGCCAAACCTCCATTTTTATCTTTATTACTTCGAAAACGCATACGTATAGCCATTTCGGCTATAAAAGCAAAAATTCCCACAAAAATAATAGAAATGATCAGCATGCGGGTATCACGGTTTTGAATATGCGTTAATTCATGCCCGATCACCGCCTTCAGTTCTTCATCATCCAGCTTGTCAATCATTCCCTGAGAAATGGAAATAGCATAGCTTCCTTCCTTAATTCCGCTTGCAAAAGCATTTAATGAATCATCATGAATAATATAGAGAGCCGGCATTTTTGCTATTCCCTGCGAAATACAAAGATTTTCTAACAGATTATATACCCGTTTATCTTCTTTACGCTCTAAAGGTTTGGAGCCCGTTGCCTTCATAATCATTTTATTATGAAAAATAAAAGCAATAAAGAACCAGGCCCCAACCGCTACTAAAACAAGCGGAAAAAACATGAAAAACTTATCATTAACGCCATCCAGACTAAAAGGAGTATATTCGTTTGATTGCTTTAAAGTAATAGCAAAAAGAATAGCCCAGCACATGGCCGAAAGTAATAAGGGAAAACTTAATAACAGCCAGGTAGAACGGAAATTATTTTTTCGTATCTGGGCCTGAAGACCAATATATGCCATCTAAAATTAGAAACTGATTTTAGGCGCCTGTTCCAATACAACGCGATTTTCATCGCCAACAGTAAACATGGTTTGGCGGGTAAATCCAAAACTTGACGCAATTAACGAATTTGGAAAACGTTCAACAGACGTATTTAATTCCTGTGTTGCAGAGTTGAAGAAACGACGGGATGCAGCCAGTTTATTTTCAATGTCAGAAATTTCTTCCTGTAATTGCATAAAGTTCTGATTCGCTTTCAAATCCGGGTATGCTTCCATGGTTACCCTTAAACCCTGTAAAGCAGAGCTCAACACATTTTCCGCCTGTACTTTTCCTTCTACCGTAGTAGCGCTCATAGCGCCTGCACGGGCACGTGTAACTTCTTCTAAAACACTTTTTTCATGTCCGGCATAACCTCTTACTGTTTCTACCAGTTGTGGAATAAGGTCATGACGTTGCTTTAACTGTACATCAATATCTGCAAAAGCATTTTCACGACGGTTACGTAAACCAACCAAGCCGTTATAAATACCTACCAGCCAAAATACGATAAGAACAATTACTACTAAACTTACTATTAATGGGATCATCTTTTTTAATTTTTTAAAAGTTAGATTTAAATAAAAAGCAAACTTAAATATAATTATCGCTTTTACAAAATCATATAATTTAGGTTATTTATAAGTTTAGTTCACCTGATATTTTCAAGTGACTGAAACATCTATTAAAAATAATAAAACAGAAAGATCAATGAATTAGGATGAATTGGAAATTCAATTTCATTGCTAAGTTTGCTATAAATTTATAAAAGTTGCAAAAGACATAAATCATCTAAATAGTATAATTGTTTCTATTTAATTTGAATATCGGTAGAATCTAGCATTATTAGATGACACAAGATTAATCTCATCATTAAGGTTGCGCCAATTAAAGTCAGCAATAGCGTCGTCATTATCAGACATTACTTCACCTGAGTCAAGATCACACCATAAATCTAAATCAATATGTAATTCTTGTTTTCCTGCCTTGGTTCCTCCGTCGCTGGTATATGTTAACATTCTTATAACAAATGATTTGTCTGACTCAATGCTCAATACTTTTAACTTACCATAATAACCTTGACTTGTTTTATATATAATTACTGCGCCGGGTTTTAATACATTACCCTTTGCTGTTGCACCAGCGATATCAGAATAGGTTAATTTACTCGTTTGTTTAATAATGTCTGCATAACCTATATCCTCAAAGGATAATTTTGGCACAACGGTTTTTTCAGATTTTTTACATCCGGAAATTTCTATAAGGCTAATTAATAAAATAAGCAATATTTTTTTTGAATTCATATTCAGTTGTTTTAAGTAAAGTAGCATTTTTAAGCAGATAGTAAGCCAAAGCTATAATTTTTTAACCAATTAACCATCTTATCCGCTCGTCGGAATTTATAATTCCTGCTAAGAATCTTAAATTCACTATGATAAACCCCGTTTTACCTCAATTTATAAAAGCGGCTAAAGTTTATCCGATTATTTCCAGTAAACCAATTCCAGGTCATCGCCATCAAAAACGGCGTAAGAATTATAGTTGATCCATTCCCCCAGGTTAATATACCGGCTGGTATCATTCAGGGGAATATCTAATGGTAAATGCCTGTGACCAAATAGTAGATAATTATACTGCTTTGTTTTCAAAAGCTCTTTAGAATAATTAACCAGCCATTCCTCTTCCGCTGTTTTAAACTCTTCTTTTTTATTATTGGCAATACGGCTTTTCCTGGACCATAAATGCGCAATGCCCATCCCCAGGTTAGGATGTAACCTGGCAAAGAGCCATTGGCAAAACCGGCTTCTGAAAAAGGATTTTAAAAATTTATAACCCGGCTCATCCGAAGTTAATCCATCACCATGATGAAGATAAAAGAACTTTCCATTCCGTTCAAAAATAAGTTCATTAGAAATGATTTGAATACCCAATTCCTTTGTAAAATAATCAAACATCCACATGTCATGATTGCCCTTAAAAAAGGTAATCTTAATCCCGCTATCAGTTAACTCGGCTAATTTACCCTGTAAACGTATAAATCCTTTAGGGATCACTTTGGCATATTCAAACCAGAAGTCAAAAATATCACCCATCAGGTAAATCTCAGCCGCATCCTGCCTGATGAAATCAAGCCATTTTACAATACGGTCTTCCCGCTCACGGCTTAAAGGATAATTGGGTACACCGAGGTGGAAATCGGAAGCAAAATAGATCTTACTCTTTGAGGGCATGGTTAAAAATTTCGTTTGACGAGGTAATCATTCTCCTTTTGTGTCATTATAGCTTTGGCGGTTTTTCCTTTATCAGGATAACCCAGTAAATGGAGCGTACCATGTATCATTACACGGTGTAATTCATCGGCTTCCGAAACCTTAAAACTCTTCGCATTCTCACGGATCCGGTCTATGCTGATAAAAATATCGCCTATAATTTCTTTTTCCTCATTACTGTTGTCAAAAGTAATAATGTCTGTGTAAGTATCATGTTTAAGAAATTGCTTATTCATGTTAAGCAGATAAGCATCACTACAAAAAATAAAATTAAGCTCCTTTAGTTTAAAGCCTTCTGCAACAATAGTGTTGTTTATCCAGGTGCGAAGTTTTTCCTTTTGACTTAAACTGTAAACCAGATCTTCAGAGAAAAAATGAATAGGTAAACGTTTCATTTATACTATAAAATGTAGCTCAATTCCGTTTCCTTTAGCATTAAAAATGAACTGATCTGCGAGCTTTTTAACCAGGAAAACCCCGCGTCCGCTTAGTTTTTCCAGGTTTACGGAAGAGGTTGGGTCAGGGATATCATTAGGATCAAAACCCTTACCTTCGTCAGTAATATTAACGATCAAACGTTTGCCCTCAATAAGTTCTAAATTGAAATGAATGCTTTTATCATCGCTGTATTTATTGCCATGTACCACAGCATTGGTCATCACTTCCCTCATACATGTTATTATATCAGCATATAATTCATCATCAAACCTATACTCCCGGCTTAAATCATCAAGCAGTTTTTCTACCGTAGTGATACTTTCTAAATTAGAGGGTAATTGAAGGGTATATGATGCTGTTTTATCTAAAAATTCTGCCGGATTTATCATTTATTAATATCCGAATTTAAAAATTTAAAATAATCTCCCACCTTTATTTTATAAAATGAGTTCAAGGCTGGCGGAACCGTTCTTAGAAGTTCTGTTTCTCTTTGTTTGATCTTCTGGTAATCCTGAAGCAAAACCTTATAATCAGGCGCTGTATCTACACCTTTTTTACTTTCCCGCTTATTATCCTGCTCACGTTCACGGTCTGCTTTTTCCGCTTCCAATAATTTTGTCAGAATATCCTGTTGCCTGTTAATGGTTTCCTGTTTAATCTTTTTGTTTACCAGGTCGGTTTCCGTTTGTTCCATCTGCTTCATTAATTTATCCAGATTTCCCAGCCCGCTTTTACCATCTTTGTTTAATTCTTTATTGATATCCTGCATGGCCTGACGGATAATTTGCTGTTCACGGGCCATTTTTGCCAATTGTTCGCTCATGGCGCCTTTACCTTTTCCGCCTGGTTTCTGTTGTTCCTGTCCGCCTTCTTTTTGCATTTGTTCACGTGCTTTTTGCATGCTATTATTCAGCTGATCCTGCATTTTACTTAGTTGCGATAAGCTCTTTTGTTTTTTACCTTTACCCCCCGATTGTGAATTCTGTTGGGACTTTTGCAGTTGTTCCAAAGCTTCGCTTAGCATTAATGCAAGATTATTAATGGATGTCATGGTGTATTGCTGGTTACGGTTTGCTTCGGCGGTGCGGCGTTCGGCAAGGTTTTCCAGCGAGTTCTTAACATTCAAATTAATACTTTGTATTTCTTTATTTACAACAGATTGTATTTGAGGAACCTTTTTGCTTAAAGAGTATAAACTATCCTCAATCATCTTCAAATTATCTTTAATATCTTTTTGCTTTTGAGTTTGTAATACATAAGCCGGGTCATTTGTGTTAGTATTGCGAAAAGCCTGCATCACTTTTTCCTGGTCAAAAGAGGTCGTAAGTAAATTATCCAGTATTTCACGCAGACTTTGAGCATTTACCTGGTTTTCTTCTTCCTCGTTTTCCTTTTGCATGTTTTCTAATTTCTGCGAAAGTTGTTTCATTTGCGAAGCGGCTTTTTTCTGGTTCTCACTTGCTTTTTTAGAATCCTTTTTCTCTAAATTCTTACTGCTTTGTTCCTGCTGCTGTTCTATCTGCTCCTGTTCTTTCTCCGGGTTCTGGAAATCATTCTTTTTATCTAATTCTTCATTCTTTTTTTCCAGTTCTTTTAAATCTTCCTGTACAGATTTAAAGTCTTTAGTCAGTTCTTCCTGCTTCTGTTTTAATTGATCAGCATCAGCATTCTTTTGAAGAGATTTCTCACTCAGGTCTTCCTGCTTATTGGCTAATTCTTTAAGTTTATCCAAAGTTTCCGTCAGTTTCTGGTCGAATTCCAATTGTTTATATAATTCTAATATCCGGTCTAATTCTTTTTGGAGAGATTTATTATCAACCTGCATTTTAGATAATTCATCCTGTGTTTTATTCTTATTATTCTCATCTAATAGTTGCTGTATATTCTTCAGGATCTCTTTTGTTTTTTCATCCAGTACATTATTAAACAGCTCTTCTATTTGTTTTTGCTTTTCCAGGATTTCATCCCGTTGTTTTGCATTTTCCTGGTGTTCAAACTGGTTTTGTTTGTTTTCCTTTTGGATATCTTTGATTAATTCCTCCAGGTCTTTTTGTTTTTCAAGCAGTTTTTCTACCTGTTTCTTTTCATCGAATGATAAATTCTTCTTGTTCAGTAAATCCTGGTTTACACGTTTAGCTTCTTTCTCAAGTGAACTAGCCTGTTTAATGGCCTGTTCCATCTTTTGTTTAATTGATTCTGAATTTTCATCCAGTTTCTTTTCAACCTCACGTTCAGAAAGTAGTTTATAAGTTTTCACAGCGGAACGGGCGCTTTTAGCCCCGTTCACTCCGTCATTATCAAATATTTCAAAGTAATATTCCAGTTGCTCCCCTGGATTAGCCTTTACTTCATTGACATTCCAGACATAGAAGAAATTACTTTGAAGCTCATTCTTATCTAATGCAATGGTTTTAGTAACCATTTTTGAAATCCCGTTGGCTAACAGCCGATAATTAAAAGTAAATTTAGAAAACCCGTGATCATCATTTACCTGGCCAACAAAATATAACTGTTTATTATTGACCGAATCTGTTTTTTCATTCACATCAATGGTTGGTTTTAGATCGGGAATAACACGTACCTGATACGAAACAGAATCTGCTGTGTTTACAAATTTATTGGTTGGCTGTACACTGTAATTGATGTTTTGTGAGGCCTTAAAAGCAAAATTAAACTGCTGGTTACTTTCCGGCTGCAGGTAAAATACTTTATTATTGATCTTAAAGTTTATTTGATTGGTATTTTCAGCCTTAAATTTCCAGGTGATCCTTGTACCCTCCGGCACATTTAGATCCCCGGAGTTGTTTAATGTTTCATTCGCCTTTTTTAAATAGGCCGGGTATTCTAAAGAAACATTAAAATTTAAAAGCATGGGTTTTGCCTTTACCTCTATCTGGTAAGTTTCAGAACTAAATTCTCCGGCTGTTAATCTAATCTGTTTGGTTTGTTGGAGATTTTTAAAGATGTATTTAAACCGGATAATATTTTCCTTTTCCAGTTTAAAAGAGTTTACGCCATCTTCCAGGTAAATATCCGCAGGAATTTCATTTCCGGTTAATTTGACCTGTAAAACGTAATCTTCTCCCTGTACTGCTGATAAGCTTTTATTAAGCACTACAAATTGAAACGGCGCTTTTTTAACAAAGGCTTTATTATGATTTAATAGTCGGTTAGTGCTTTCGCTAAAAATAGAAGGTGCCATAAAAAATATGCAGATAATAAGACCTAAAGGAACTAATGCGAATTTCAGAAAGCGTTTGTTTTCTCCCAGGCGAATGGCTGATGTAAAGGGAACAGGTTTTAGGTCTGCTATTTTCTGATCAATACTCGCTTCAATTAATAATCGCTGACCAGGGTTTTCATCCGATAGTTTTTTGAGCTGGAGTGTATTGAGTAATTTATCTTTTACCGGGTTAAAATGATTACCGATAATACTTGAAGCCTGTTCGTGATTAATAGTTTTACCCAGTTTAAAATAAGCTAAAAGTGGCCATACAATATACCAGGCTACAATTGCCAGGTTGCCAATTATAAAAGTGTAAAAAAGGATTGTTCTTATAACAGGATTGAAATTTCCGTAAAATTCGGCTAATGTGACCAGTATATAAGCAAAGAGCAAGGCCGAAGCCATATAGATACACCCTCTCACTATTTTATTCAAATAGTATTTACGGATGAACTCATCTATTTTACGAATGAGGTAATTATAATTTGTGGTAGAATTTCCCATTATCTCAAATATCAGACAAATATCAGCAATCTGCTAATAAAATTATGCTATAATAACACTCTTGTATAAACCTATTGATTTATAATCTTTGTTTTTTACTTAAATCAAACGACTGGTAAGTATGGATATTGTAGAAATGACAGGTTTCAACCAGCAAACTTTCCCTGATGACCAATAACAGGTTTCCTTTTTGTTTTCCAGATAAATAAGCCGGGATAATGGTTTTTAGAACCGTATCAAAGCCCTTATTTAATAATTCCAAAGGGCCAACTTCATCTATAACTAACCAATCCGGGTCTTCTAAAAACGCTCTTTCAATAATATGATTAGCCTGGTTAAATGCAGATTGATAGAAAGTAAACCGGCCGATCTGTTGAGAGTCTTCGCAAACAACATCTTCGGGAACCTGAAACGGGAAATATTGTTTGGCGCTCAGATCATAGATCATCCTGATGCCATTCACATCCGGAGTTAAAATACCACTTAATTGAGCGTCATTAATTTTTGCCCAATGCAAAAGCTGTGTGGTTTTACCTGATCTTATCGTTTTACTAAGAATATATATCCTGCTTTCCATTTCCTGATGATATAGGTTGATAAATTAAGACACATACAAAGAGTTGTATAATAAATCCCGACCAGCGTTTATATCCTTTTAAACCACTGGTTTCTTTCCAGGCGAAAATACTTAGTTTTCTCAGATCTGGAATTATTGCTAAAACAGTATCCACTTCCGTATAATAGGTTGATCGCTGCTTTCTTAAGAAACTCTTTATTCTGCGGATAATAAAGGGGGCAATAATTAAATACCAGACTGCTATTATACCCAGAGCCCGCAGAAAAGGCTGCAAAGCTAAAAGCCAGTTGTTTTCTATTTTTAAAGTATAAAACAACAGGATTAAAACGGGTAATATTAATGATAAGATAATTGTACTTTTCTTAGTTCTTTTCTTCAAAAGGTTAGATTTTGCTGATAAGGCCAGTTGAATTTTCCCGTTGAAAACAAACTCATCTCTTTCATCAAAAAATTTGGAAAGACGCTGAGGCAAACCGCCCGCATAAATACCAATTGTTATACCGGCTAAGAAGTAAATCATTACATAGATCCCCATTATCCACCATGCTGCATTTGAATGGTTACCGATAGTTAACCAGCCCATTTGTTTTAATACAGATTCTGCAAACTCATCTATTGCTTTCCACAGGACATTGCCAAAAACCAGGGTTAAAACAATAATTTTTTGAAAAGCCGACTCCATAAAACTGAACACGGTAATTAATAAAGCGGCTATGCGTATATTTTTGATCATGCTAAAAATACCAATAGCTATTACCGCCTGAAAACTAACCGCAAAATAAGCGGCTAAAGGTGAATGAGGGCTAACCATTGCTTTTACAATTAATACAAGGAGTAATGATTTAAGTAAAACCGGGGCTTTAAAGTTGCAGAATTGAGCGATCATAGTAATGATCATGAGAGATATTCCGCCAACTAAAATACCTGTGAACGGGATGCGGAAGGCATGTAAAAATCCTCCAAGTCCTGCTTCATTAAAAGCCCAAAGCGCAGTTAAGCGTTCTATAGCTTGTTTATTTTTTAGCAAGTCTTTGCTGAATTCACCGGGCACCATCATGATCCGCAAAATACTAATTCAATTGATAAAAAAATGAGAGAATAATATTTCATACAACCCAATTTCTGCAAGCCTCGACAGTAAAATTCCTTCCCGCAAACCTGCGGCAAGCAAATTAGTGGTCTGAATTCCTTCCCGCAAACCTGCGCCAGGCAATTCAGCGGTCTGAATTCCTTCCCGCTGCTGGCGGCACCAAAATGCGTGGACTGAATCTCTTCCCGGAAACGCCCGGAACAAAATCAGCGGTCTGAATCGCTTCCCGGCGGCGCTGGCATCAAAACCAGCGGTCTGAACTGCTTCCCGCAAACCTGCGGCGCCAAAATCAGTATCTGACTAGCTTATCGGCCTCAGCTATTCGCTATGTTCCGCAGGGCATGGCGAACTTAGTGATAAAATTGGATTTATAATTAGGAGTGTTCGAAACCTATGGTGGTCTGTGAAATACCAGATCGGGATTACCACCACAAGCTATAA
>JBASZP010000473.1:0-2164 GCA_049660965.1 Daejeonella sp.
CCCTGTACATGACCGCTTTTTCATTAACCGGCCTTATGAGTGCCTGGTGGGGTAAATAATTTTTTTGTAGCCAGCAGTTGTAACTCCGGTTAAGCATCCTTGCCACGCTCGGTTCATCGGCAACGCACTATGCAGCAATGCCCGTATCCTATTTTAAGCAAATAACCAGCCTATCCCCACCCACGGAGGAGCATCAGGTAGTAACAACAAAAGTAAAATTGTTAGGGGTGGGTTTGAAAATTAATTATTAAAAATACATATTAGAAGAAGCCCTTAAAACTTTGAGGTTGTAGCAATGCACAAATACTTTCATACTCACCTTGCTTTATAAACATTTTTGGTTTTTCAACAACATTAAAAACTCTATATAAGAAAAAACTTTCTCCTTTTGTTTTAGCAAATTGCAATTCATTCCTTGATAAATAAATAGGAGTTTCTTTTGATAGCTTAGTACTTTTAACTTCAATGAATCTATCAGTACCATTATTGTTTTTGGAAAGAATGTCATAGCCAGCACCATCACCTAAATCTTTTGAAACCCATAAAACTTTATCTGCAAGGCTTTTCTTGCCTTCTTTTTTTAAACGCCATTTTTCAAATTCAACAACTATTTGTTCACCTAATTCTCCAATACTCCTATTGTTTTGTTCTCTTTCCAAAAAATTTGTTTTTATGGGTGTGTATTTTGGCTCAGGCTCTCCAATTGAGGATGAATCAGGCGCAGTACTATCCAATAAAACATCAAAATTTATTTTTTCTAGATGGTTTGAAGAAGCTTGTTCGTCTGAAAATTTAAGGCAACTATCTTCTATTGAGTGTTTATGATTTTTTAGATATGATAAAACTTCATCTTCTAGCAATTGTTGATAATTATACAATGGCTTATATCCTTTAATAAAAGGGATTCCCGTTTTTATTAAAATAGCACTAATGTTTTGGTGTTTAAATTCAATAGACCCTCGAGAGCGATTTTTTAATGCTTCCAAAATAAGTCTTCTGTGTGCTGTTTTATTATATTTTTTGTGTTGAAGCTCTTTTTGAAGCATATCAAAATACTCTCTTACAATTAAATAGACTTCTTCTCTTGTCCAATCCATTTTGCTAAGTTTTATACTAAAGTTATTACTAACGTGACTTAAAAGCAAATACAAAACAATGGAAGTGTTATTTCTTTGTGTTTCAAAATACACCATAATTATAAAACTATTGTTTCACCTTTATGTAAAACGAATAAAATGTATAAACCGACAACTAAAGGATATTTTTCTGGATGTGGAGGAATGGAGCTTGGACTTTTGCAGTCTGGTATTAATTTGATACAATCTCTTGATTTAGATAAAGAGGCAACTAACTGTATGAAAAATAACAATCATTATTTCACACACTCAATACTAAATATTGATATAAAAGATAAAATGGTATTGGAACAACCAAAAACAGATATAATAGTTGGTACATACCCATGTACAAAATATTCTTCTATAGCGGATATTCATGGCACTAGGACTGGAGATGATTTGTTTCTACATTTTTTTAGACATATAGCTATTGAAACACCTGAAATGTACATAGTGGAAAATGTTCCTGGGATGAAAAAATTCAAAGTAGTAATGGAGGCAATGACAAAACTGCCTAATTATTATGTCAATGTGTTTTGTCCAGTTGATGCAGCAAATTGGTTACCTCAGATAAGAAAGAGATTGATTCTGATTGGGACACGAAAACCTTTTTTAATTAGCGCTCCAAGTGAGTTGAAAAATAAGCCCAAACTGAGAGAGCTTCTTGAACAAAACCCTAAAGTTGAAATGCCAGAGTATGTCCTTAATAGAATTAGAGGAAAATACAGAGATGCGCCCATCATTGTTGATCCTGAGAAGTTAGATGCGATTGCTCCAACTTGTGTTGCACATTATTCTAAAGATTTGAGCACAAGGTTAGTTAAAGATAAAAAGTCAAAATATGGTGTGCGACCATTTTCTGTAAGAGAGTACGCTAGATTACAAGGCTTTCCTGATGATTTTAATTTTGAGAATAAAAGAAATTCTTATAAGTTAATTGGTAACGCTGTACCTGTGCACATGGGAAAATGGATTGGTGATACAGCAATGAAATACTTTAATAAGTAAGAGCAATGTATTTTCTAAAATTTGCTGCGCCTTTATTC
>JBASZP010000474.1:0-1556 GCA_049660965.1 Daejeonella sp.
CCATTTATGCGTGTGATATATACAAGTGGGATAAAACACATAATCTTCAAATTAAAAGGCATGCAATTGAGCTAAATGAAAGTGATGATTTTCAATTTTTGACATCAAAGTTTCTGGAAACATTGAAATTAAAAGTTGAAACTAAAAAAATTGACTATTCTATTTCTCCGCAAATATCAAATTATCACACTGGCGAACCTATTGAAGTTTTGTTGATTGATGCAGGAAAAACTCCCGAGTTGTTGTTCAATATACTGGAAGGTTATTTGCCATTTTGTATTGAAAACAGGACAATTATTTTCTTTCAGGATTATAGAGATTACTGGTGTTGGTTTATTCCTCCGGTTGTGGAGTTTTTGAACGAAGTTCTGGAGCCTGTTATTTACTTAGGTAGTGGTGGCGCAGGTTTTAAGTTACGTAATAAAGAAAGTGTTAGGAAGCTTTTGCCTCAGGTAAGAACTATGTTTAATTCGGGTGATGATCTTTTGAAGTATTATAAAATGTCCGTAGAAAGAATTGGTACATCGAATATAAAAGCCAGTTATCAACTAAAGGCGAATATGGCTGGTGTATTGCTGCATTTTCTTAAGGTAACTGAAGTTTACTATGGTACTGACGAAAGAGATACCCGCATCAGTGTGGAAGATGGAAATGAGTTGATGCAATATTTCAAAGAGTTAGATGCATCATGGCCCATTGTGGTTTTGGATGGCCCATTACAAAATGCGTACAGAAGAATCAGACACGCCTTAACAGGTACAAAAGATTTATCTTTAAAGTACAAGTCGGTTTATTACTATAAACGCAGAGTTCTCAATCCGATTTATTCAAAAGTTGCACTAAAAAAAATCTTGGGTAGATGAACATTCTCTTTATCTGCCATGAGTTTCCGCCAGCGCGCATTGTTGGAGGTATTGGAATTTTTGTAAAGAATATTTCAAAAGCATTTGTACAGGCGGGACATACTGTTACTGTAGTTGGACTTTACCGACAAGAGGTTAATACAGAAGAAATGCTGGAAGGTGTTAGAGTGGTACGCATAGCTGCAGTTCAGAAATGGGGTCTGGGCTGGTGGTTTCAACGGCAAGCGTTAAATAAAAAAATCAAAGAACTTCATGCTCAAAGTAAATTTGATATTGTAGAAACCTCCGACTTTGATGCCGGGTTCTGGTTGATTTCTAAACTGAACATACCCTACGTGGTCAGACTCAATGGGGGAGAAGTTTATTTTCGTTCTTTATTGAAGGAACCTCTTCGATGCCAGTACCGGGTAAGTGAACGTGCCAGTTTAAAAAAAGCAGATGCCATTACTTCGGTTAGTAATTACACGTGGCGGGAGACGCAAAAACTATTTCATCTGCCTGATCAGAACGTAGCCGTCTTTCCCAATCCTGTTGATACGGCTTACTTCAATCCGGGCAAAGATGAAACCAAAGAAGGATGTATTCTATACTCCGGAACTTTTATTCGTAAAAAAGGGGTACTGGAATTGTTCAAAAGTATGCCTTTTGTTTTTGATCGGGTACCCCATGCACACCTGATTTGCGTGGGAGCCG
>JBASZP010000475.1:0-1611 GCA_049660965.1 Daejeonella sp.
TTTTAATAGCTTCTGCTTCATCTTTAGCATCTTTAGCCTTAATTGAAATATTAATTACCCTATTTCTTTTATCCATATTAGTAATCATTACTTCAACTTCTTCATCAAGTTTTAAAAGAGAATTTAAATTATCTATTTTTTCACTTGAAGCTTCACGTGCAGTTAAAATAGCTTCCACACCTTCAGTAAGCTCAATTATTGCCTCTTGCTCTGCAATTGATTTAACTTTTCCTTTAAGTATTGAACCTTTATCATGATTATTAAAAAATAATGCATATGGATCATTATCAAGTTGTTTAATACCTAAGGCAATTCTTTCTTTTTCTATATCAACTGAGAGAATAATTGCTTCCAATTCTTGAGCTTTTTTATAATTACGAATTGCTACATCTCCTGGTAAAGACCAAGATAAATCAGATACGTGAACTAAACCATCAATACCACCATCAAGCCCAATGAATAAACCAAAATCAGTAATTGAACGAATATTACCTTTAACTTTATCTCCTTTTTTGAATTTTTCTGCAAATTCAATCCAAGGATTAACTTGACATTGTTTTAAACCTAAACTGATTCTACGCTTATCCCCATCAATTTCTAAAATTTGTACTTGGACTTCATCTCCAAGCTTTACTATTTTAGATGGATTAACATTTTTATTTGTCCAATCCATTTCAGAAATATGAACTAAACCTTCTATCCCATTTTCGATTTCAATAAATGCACCGTAGTCGGTAATATTTGATACTTTACCATATAATCTTGTACCAACTGGATAACGATCAGCTATGCCAGTCCATGGATCATTTGATAATTGTTTTAAGCCAAGCGAAACACGATGTTTATCTTGATCAAATTTTAAAACTCTTGCTTCTACTTCTTGTCCTATTGTTAATACTTCTGATGGATGTTTAACTCTCTTCCATGATAAATCTGTAATATATAACAATCCATCAATACCACCTAAATCTACAAATGCACCATAGTCAGTAATATTTTTAACTACGCCTTTTACTATATTACCTTCTTGCATTCTTTCTAAAATAGCTTTATTATCTCCACCTGTTTTTTCAACTAAAACAGCTTTTCTGGAAATAACAATATTATTACGACGTCTATCAACTTTTATTACTTTAAACTCTACATCTTTACCTTCGTAAGGAGAAAAGTCACGAACAGTCCTTACATCTAATAATGACCCTGGTAAAAATAAGCGTACATTTTTGTATATAACTCCTAAGCCACCTTTTACACGACCATAAATTGGACCAGTTAAAATCGTACCATCTTCTAATGCTTTTTCTAACTCACTCCATGCCGCAATTCTTCTAGCCTTATCTCTTGATAATCTAGTTTCTCCATAACCATCTTCAATTGCTTCAATTGCTACTTGCGTAGTATCACCAATATTGACTTCTAAATGCCCATGCTCATCTTTAAATTCAGCTATCGGTATAACAGATTCAGATTTTAACCCTGCATTCACTGTTACAAACTTATTGTCAATTGCAACAACTTCTGCATTAACAACTTCCCCCTCACGCATTTCTAAGTGCGATAAATGTTGTTCAAATAAACTTGCAAAATTTTCCATATATTTATTTTAAAACT
>JBASZP010000476.1:0-2407 GCA_049660965.1 Daejeonella sp.
TCGGCCAGAAAAAAGAAAAAATAACCAACTTAATCTGAACATAATCATAGGCTTATCAACAAAAAATGTGGATAGTACTCTGAGTTTTAAACCTATGACAGGTTTCGAACACTCCTAATTTGCAATCCATCTTAATTCATGGCCAGTTCCATCCAGCCTTTTCTTATTCCATAAAAATCGCCGCAGCTGCTGTATAAATATTCTTCTTCTTTAAATAATCCCCGCCTTTACCGGGTTCTCTGGTCTGTAAGGATACAGACCAGAGAACCCGAAGATTATGTAATTTGTTCTTCTGTGATGACACAGGCCAAAGAGTAGAAGAAATAAAAGCTGGGGCCGGTAAACTGTCAGGTAGGAATACCTGACAACACAATAACACACTTTAGGAGACACTCTCCAATAAACTTTTTATCTGTTCCTTCATAACCCATTCCTGATCGTTTCAAAAGCTGTTTTGGTCGTTTCGAAAGCCTTTTTGATCATTTCAAAAGCTATTTCGGTCGTCTCAAAACCTATTTTGGTCGTTTCAAAAGCCGTTTTGGTCATCTCGAATCCCGTTTTGGCCGTTTCGAGCCGGGTTTTGGTCGTTTCGAATTCTGTTTTGGTCGTTTCAAAAGCTGTTTTGGTCGTTTCGAAAGCTGTTTTGGTCGCTTAGATTAGTCAGACAGGGTATCGGAACGCCTGTCGAAGAGCCTTTTTATCTTCTCGAAAGGATAGTAAGGGTATTTGAAGGGGTTTTAATTGAAAGCGGAGGGGCTTAAAGGGTGATAGAAGGGAGCAAATGGCTGGAATAGGAGCTGGTTTGTTGAAACGAAGAAGGCAAACAGAGTATCGGTATATCTTTTTTATTCGCGAAACTGCTTAAACAGCGTTAAATCCTTCCATTTGCTCAATCAAAAAGGTTTCCCGCAGAGTTTTTAAAGGAATTAAAAGCTTTTTTGAATAATCCAGACCATGAAAAGGATTTGCTTTC
Organism: Daejeonella sp.; assembly: GCA_049660965.1. GTDB lineage: Bacteria > Bacteroidota > Bacteroidia > Sphingobacteriales > Sphingobacteriaceae > Daejeonella. Next base: position 974 of record JBASZP010000476.1, read on the forward strand.
TTCCCTCTTTTATACTGTTTTATAAAATAGCTGATCCTATCAAGATAAAACAGTGCTCCAGGAAGCATTCCTATAAAGAGGTATAAACTTCGTTTTCCGTTACCAAATAAGTAACACTGCATCCCGATCTCTTCCGGTACGGTAGTGCCAATATTGGTTAATACATGGAAAACATCATGATCTTCAAATTTGGCCTGGAGTTCAAAATTATTTGCAGACAGGAAGTATCCTAAATGGAAACCCAGGCTTTTTTTTGGAAATTGTAATAAGTCTTGCTGAAGAATATCCCATGGCTTACTTTTTTTAATAAATTTTTCATAAGGAATTTTGCTGAGTTCAAATAGCTTTTCAATGATCTGATCTTTCATAGTATACCTGTTATATCTTGTAGAAATTACAATTGCATATCCTTCCATTTATTCTATCGAAAATCTTTCCCTGAGGGTTTTTAAAGGGATTAAAAGCTTAGTTAAATAATCCAGGCCATGAAAAGGATCTGCTTTCTTCCCTCTTTTATACTGTTTTATAAAATAGCTGATCTTAGAAGGATAAAATAGTACACCCAAACTCAGCACCGTAAAAAGATATATACTTCGTTTCCCGTTACCCAGAAAATAACATTGCATCCCGATCTCTTCATGTACGGTAACGCCGGTATTGGTTAATACATGGAAAACATCATGATCTTCCAGTTTATCCTCAAGCTCAAAATCATGTGCGGACAGAAAACATCCTAAATGGAAACCCAGCGTCCCTTCAGGGAATAGTAATAATTCCTGCTTACTGATGTTCCAGGGCTGGTTCTTTTTAAAGAACTTTTGATAGGGAACCTTGCTGAACTCATATAGTTTCTCAAAAATAAGGTCTTTCATATTTTATTATTAAAAGTACTTTGTATTTCAAAGTATTAGGTTAAAAAAATTTATTTCTCCTTTTGCTGCTTAATTAAATCTTCTAAAGCCTGTAAATGCTTTTTAAATGCCTCAATGCCTTTAGCGGTGGCCCGGTAGCGGGTATTGGGTTTACGGCCTAAAAAGGATTTGATCACTTCCATATATTTCTCTTTTTCCAAACCCTTTAAATGGGATGCCAGGTTACCATCGGTTACGCCCAATAACTCCTTAAGGGAGTTAAAATCATAACTCTCATTCACCACCAGCACGCTCATGATCTGCAGGCGTACACGGTTTTCAAATGCTTTGTCAAACTGATCGAAAGAATTTTTCACCTGTCATATTTATAGTGCATAATTATACCATACACCATGTGCATCAGTCCAAACCCTATTACCCAAAATACCAGGCCAAAGCCGGGATACAAAGCTGCCAGTAAACCTAAAATGATCTCTGTAATGCCCAGCCATTTTACATCGCCATAGGTATAATGGGCGGCATAAATTAATGCCAATCCGTAAAATAACAGGCAGGTGGGCGA
>JBASZP010000477.1:0-2177 GCA_049660965.1 Daejeonella sp.
TTTCAGAAATGTCATGGTCTCAAAACCTGCGTAATCCGCAAGAATTTTTAAAAGTTGGAGATGAAATCGAAGCACAGGTATTAACTCTGGACCGTTCTGAGCGTAAAATGAGTTTAGGTATTAAACAATTAACACCAGATCCATGGAAAAGTATTGTTGAACGTTATCCTATTGGAAGCAAACACAAAGCTGTGGTTAAGAATATGACCAGCTTTGGTGTGTTTGTAGAAATTGAAGAAGGAATTGACGGTTTAATCCATATCTCCGATCTATCGTGGTCTAAAAAGATCAATCATCCAAATGAGTTTACTAAAGTTGGCGAAACATTAGATGTAATGGTATTAGAACTTGATGAAGGTAACCGCAAATTAAGTTTAGGCCATAAACAACTGGAAGAAAATCCATGGGAAACTTTTGAAACTATTTTTACTTTAGATTCTGTACATGAAGGTACTGTATTAAAAGTAACTGATAAAGGTTCTATTATAGCTTTACCTTATGGTGTTGAAGGATTTGTTCCAACCAAACACATGGTTAAAGAAGATGGTTCTACATTAAAAGCAGAAGAAGCTGCTGAATTTAAGATCATTGAATTTAACAAGGATACAAAACGTATAGTCGTATCCCATGCCCGTATTTGGGAAGAAGTAAAAGCTGAAGAACGCAAGGAAGAGATCAACCAAAAGAGGAAAGATATAAAATCAACTACTAACGCTGTTAAAAAAGTGAAAGATTCTGTTGAGAAATCTACTTTAGGAGATTTAGGTGTGCTGGCGCAATTGAAACAACAAATGGAAGGTGCAGAAAGTAAAGCCAAAAAAACTAAAAAGGCAGAAGATGTTTCAACAACAGAAAAAGAAGCTGAATAATTAAAACTTTTCTAAGCATATCAAAGCCCTGCCATTTCTGGCGGGGCTTTTTTTTATACAAATCTTTTTTATCACATATATGATAAAAATTAAATAAAAAAATATCCCAATTAAAATATATTTTTGCTCAAACCCAAGCGCTGATGCAAACCCTAACTCTGCTAAACGGTCAGAAATTCCAGATTACCATTCAGCGGCTTTGTCATCAATTAATTGAAAATCATAACGATTTTTCCAAATCAGTAATTATTGGGATACAACCGCGTGGTATATTTTTAGCCCGGCGCATTATTGAGGAACTGAATAAAATTCTACCTAAAACCCATATTCAAACCGGAAACCTGGATATTACTTTTTTCAGGGATGATTTTAGAAGGAATGATGGAATACCTTTGCCAAGCAGTACAGAAATAGATTTTATTATTGAAGATAAAAAAGTAATCCTGGTAGATGATGTGCTGTGGACAGGCCGGACTATACGGGCCGCTATGGATGCTATCCAGGCTTTTGGGAGGCCGGAGAAAGTAGAATTACTCACTTTAGTAGACCGCCGATATTCCCGCCATTTACCTATTGAAGCAAATTATATTGGAATAAAGGTTGATACCATAGACTCACAAAAGGTGATAGTAAGCTGGAAGGAAACTGATCAGGAAGACAAAGTTATATTACTATCAGAAAAATAAATGGCCGTTCAAAATCTTAGTACAAAACATCTGTTAGGCATAAAAGATCTTACAAAAGAAGATATTGAACTGATCTTTGAAACTGCTGATACTTTTAAAGATGTTTTAAACCGTCCCATAAAGAAAGTCCCCTCACTCCGGGATATTACCATAGCTAATATTTTCTTTGAAAACTCTACCCGAACACGTTTATCATTTGAGCTGGCCCAGAAACGTCTTTCGGCGGATGTGATTAACTTTTCGGCAGCTTCTTCATCAGTAAGCAAGGGCGAAAGCTTAATTGATACAGTGAATAATATTTTAGCTATGAAGGTTGATATGGTGGTTATGCGCCATCCGTATGCGGGGGCGGGAGTTTTTTTAAGCAAACATATTAACGCACAGATTGTAAATGCCGGTGACGGCGCTCATGAACACCCAACCCAGGCTTTATTAGATGCTTTTTCTATTCGGGAAAAGTATGGCGAGGTGCAGGGTAAAAAAGTAGCTATTATAGGCGATGTACTTCATTCCAGGGTTGCGCTTTCTAATATACTTTGCCTGCAAAAACTGGGTGCGGAGGTAATGGTTTGCGGGCCGACTACCTTAATTCCGAAATACATAGATACCTTGGGTGTAAAGG
>JBASZP010000478.1:0-16035 GCA_049660965.1 Daejeonella sp.
CCCGATATAAAATTCCCAATGATATATCCTGCCGATAAATACGGTGAAAGCTCTGAACCCTCTGCACTTCCCTGGGATACCATTGCGCCAAGCAGATTTGTTTTTGCTTCAAATTTAGCGACCGCGAAAAAGCAATTGTTAACCTTGCATGATCAACGGATGAAGAATTCCGCTGAATTTAAAAATTTAAAAGAGGATATTATGGAGTTTGCAAAAAGGAGCGGAGAAACTTCTGTAGTATTAAATGAAGCTCAGCTTAAAAAAGAACGTGATGAGAAAGAGGCTAAAACTCTTACTCGTGAAAATCAGCGCCGTGCTGCCAAAGGATTAGCGCCTTTAAAAAAGGGTGAATCTAAACCAAAAGATGATATTGATTTTATTCAGGATGAGAGTTTAAAAGTAATAGCAGATTTTATTGAGCTTAAGAAATAATCTCCGGATATAAGCTATTAAGAAGATTTGATATGTAATTATATTCTTAATTTTCACATGTTACTTATTTAATATTTAATATTAGCTTCAATAATCTAAATAAATCTAACAGATAGAAACAAGAACTATAAAACCGATTAGCAGGAAACTAAAGGAATAGTTAAGAAAAAGGTGGTGCCAATCTCTGCTTTAGTTTCAAAACGGATACTTCCTCCCATATTTTCTAAAGCCTGCTTAACAAAAGCCAGGCCTAAACCTGTACCAGAACTTTTTGTAGTAAAATTAGGTACAAATATTTGTTTTTGTAAATGCTCAGCAATTCCTGATCCGTTATCATATATTTCAATAGATGCATTTTCTTTTGTACAATATAAATTAAATTTGATTAATCCTGCACGCTTATCGGGTATAGCTTCAACTGCATTTTTTATCAGATTATTAAAGCACAGCAGTAATTGATCTTTATCTGCTTTCACAATAATATTATTATTGATTTCTTTATTAAAAGTTATAGTTACATTTTCGGATTGCCGGAATAGTTCAATTGATTTTTCTATTACCGAAAATAAATTTACATCTTGTAGTATAGTATCAGGCATTTTAGCAAAGTTGGAAAATTCTGATGCTATATGTGCCAGGCTTTCTATCTGTTCAATAAAAGATTTGCTGAATTTTTTAAATTTTTCATCAAAATTCGGATCTTTTTCTTTCCAAGACTTTTCCAATAATTGAACACCTAGTTTTAATGGAGTAAGAGGGTTCTTAATCTCATGGGCTACTTGTTTTGCCATTTCCCGCCAGGCACTTTCACGTTCAGATCTGGCCAACTTTTGTGCACTATCTTCTAATGCGCCAATCATGTTATTATATGATTTAATCAACTGGCCAATCTCATCATTCCGTTTCCACGGAATAGACTCATTTTTCCGTCCAATATTTGTTTCATTTAAGCTATTTTGGATAATAGTTAATGGATTTGTAATTTTATTAGCTACAAAAACGGCTATAAAACCAATGGCCACAAAAACAAGTGTATATACATTAATTAGGGCATTTACGAATATACCAATCCTGTCCTGGTAGTCACGTTCATTAGAGAAATAAGGTAAGCCTAAATAGGCAATGGGTTCATGTTTGCTATTTCTTAAAGGAACATACGCCGTCAAAAACAACAATCGTCCAATTTGCTCTTTATTTACGCATTCTGCTTTTTGAAATTTATTAAGATATACATACGCCAAAGCATTCATTTTACGGGCTACCAAACCATTTTGATAAATTTTTGGCTGGGTTGACATCATTAAGTTTCCCTCAGTATCAAATAAATTCAGATCAACTCCGTTAAATTCTGCAAAATCATTAAAATTCAATTCTGTCTGTTCATTTAATGTTAAGGCCCCATTAACTATCAGTTGTTTATCAAAACTTTCAGCAATTTTATTTACTTTATTTAAAATACTTTCTTCCTGTTGTTCACTATATTGCTTGCTAATATTATAAAATGTGATAAGACCTGTTAATAAAAGTGTAAATACAACAGTAGAAACCATAGATAACTGAATACGTGTTTTATAGAGCATTCTGTTAGTTGTTATCAGATAGCTCCATCGAAAATTGCGAAAACTTACATTATAATTTTGAGAATTTAGCCATATCCATCTTAATAAAAAAATGATAAATGAGAATAATAATAATATTAAAAAAATGAACGATACTGCTGCCAGTTGCTGTAAAAGGCTGGTTACTTCTTTGCTGATTACAATTAATTTTCGCTTATTTGGCTGGTAGATCAAATGATTATACTCTATATTATTGTTATCAATTGTTTGAGTAAATACAAAGTTTTTCAGCTTCCCGTTAAAAGTATTATTTTTTAAATTATAGATGTATTTTCCATACTGATTAAAAAGTCTGCCATCTCCATAATAAGCGTATGAATAATTCTTAAGACCAATATCTTCTTTAATTTTCCCATCAACTAATAATTCTGGAAAAGTTCCTTCATCATTCAGTCGTTTAGATTTTAATTCAATAATCAGAGTTCCTATGGTTTGATTATTATCCTTTATTGGGAGTAATGCAAAATATTTTTGAAATCCAAATGTATTATTAACCCGGTAGAAATAATCTGAAATTTTATAGGAGCCGGCTAATACAAGGTTTTTAAAATTTGACAGGGGTACCTCGGTTTCTCCTCTTAGTACGATATCCTGAGAATTATATTCGAATGATTTAAATTCAAATTTCGACAGGTAACCTGCCAGATATAGTTTCTTTAATCTGTTGGTTAAAATATTGTGGTTTCCTAAGGGATCTTTAAAATAGTCTAAAACAAAATTGTCTTTTAAAATTTCTTTTTCAAGAACCGAGAATAACAAGGCGGCATTAGGGTCATTTGAGGTTTCAAGTTTTGCGGCTAATATTTTACGGGTTTCACGTTCTTTATAGTACTGAAACTGCGAAAGTTTTAATGAAGAAAGTAATGCAAAAACAAGTATAGCAGCAATGAATACGCCTGCATTAAAGTGCCTTTTATATTGATAAAAAGACCATCCTATCAGTAAAATAATGATTGCAAAGAACAGGAAGAAGATATTGAATGCTGCGAGAAATAAATGACTAAGAAATGCCATTCCAATAACAGCGAAAAAGATATTTAGACGTTCCTTATTACTTAAAGAAAGAGTATCAGTAAGGGCTAATACTGATTTAATTAATAAATAAAGATTTAAAACGGCAAAACAATAGATAAGGATACTTAACCAACTTAGCCAATTAAGATTTAATACATTAGTTACCTCAAAATTTATGCTAGAATGTATAACTAAGTGATAAAACAAGTTATTTAATTGATATGCATAAAGATATACCACCCCGGGTAGTAAAAGAAAAAGAAGGTAGCTCCAGAATTTATTTAATGGCTTATTGCTAATATTTATTTTAAACCGATAGTTATAAATAAAAGAAAGAATCCAGGTTAATGCTAAAATATTAAGCAAAAAAGCACCTATTGACGGTAACCAGAATCCATTAGTGTAGTATTTATGATTAAACAGTTCAATATTAAATTTATCCTCCAGCCACGAATATTTTAAATCAATAAATCGCAGGCTAATAATAAAGCTTATTAAGGCAAGAATGGAAATTTTTATTAATCCTTTTTGAACAATCCAAACACATAAATAATTAAGGAAAATTAAGCCGCAAACCAGAGACAATACCCACATCATTAATTCGAATGGGGAATGATAATCATTAACAAATAATTTCAGTTTTAACGAGAAAATATATTTTCCGCTAATATTTCTAACATTAAAAACCTGATTATCATTTAATTTAGCTATCTCAATATCATTTACAGTACTTATATCCGGTGAAAACGAATTTCGCAGGTATTGATTTTGATAAGGATAATTTGCTTTTATAGGAATAAAGCAAATGACAGAAAAATTCCCATCTGTTTTTTTGATAGCCTCATACCAGCCATTTTTCCACAAGAAAAAGGTGCTGCCCTCTTTTAATAAATCATCTGTTTCAAGTAAAACACGTATGGAAGACCAGAATTTTAACTTGCCGCTTTTATATGTGCAGAAATAAAAGAATTCTTTTGCTTTAGACTTTAGAATAGTCTTCTGCGCCAGATCTTCATTATTTTCAATGTTTTTTAGAGAGGTAAAAACTGCGGGATCATCTAAAAAATTCTTTACAAATTGTTCTTTTTTATGTAAGTGGCGTTCAATTTTCTCACCTTCTATATTCAGAACCTCTTCTTTTCTATAAGTAAAATTTATAGTTAAAGCGGTTAAGGCAAACCCCAGGGTAAGTAATAAAAGAAGCAAATGGATTTTTAAATTCCGGGCCAAATTTAATTGCTGTTAGATAAGATAAGTATAAAAACAAAAGTGCTCAAAAATTCAGCGCACTTCAAAAGAATTTTTATTTTTTACAACACTAATTTATTGAAGCGCTATTTGTTTGTATCATTCTATCTACTTTTTTTACCAAGCCTTGCAATACATTACCGGGACCAACTTCAGTAAAAGATGTAGCACCATCATGAAGCATTTTTTCAATAGTTTGAGTCCAACGTACCGGACCTGTTAATTGGGCAATGAGATTATGCCTGATACTGGCAACATCTTTATAGGGTTTGGCATCAATGTTTTGATAAATTGAGCAAATGGGTTCATGTATAATTGTAGCTTCAATTGCTGATTGTAATTCAACCCGGGCCGCTTCCATTAAAGGTGAATGGAATGCACCGCCAACATTGAGTCTTAAAGCACGTTTTGCACCCGCAGCGGTTAATAATTCACAGGCTTTATCAATACCTTCCACAGTTCCGGATATTACCAGCTGCCCCGGGCAGTTATAGTTTGCAGGAACTACTATATCACTTATCCGCTGGCAAATATCCTCAACCGTAAAATCATCCAAACCCACTATTGCAGCCATAGCAGATGGCCTTATCTCGCAGGCTTTCTGCATGGCATTTGCACGTGCAGACACTAAGCGCAATCCATCTTCAAAAGAAATAGCGCCTGCGGCAACCAGGGCAGAAAACTCCCCTAAAGAATGGCCCGCAACCATATCCGGTTTAAAACTATCTCCCAACTCTTTTGCTAATATTACTGAATGCAGGAAAATTGCTGGTTGAGTAACATTGGTTTGCTTCAATTCCTCATCTGTACCATTAAACATGATATCAGTTATACTAAACCCTAAAATTTCATTTGCTTTTTCGTACAGGTCTTTAGCTGTGGCTGATTTTTCGTACAACTCTTTACCCATACCAACAAACTGTGCGCCCTGACCCGGAAATATATATGCTTTCATAACTACTTAATTCCCCAAAAGGGATAAATGGAATATAACTTATTATCTGTATATCTTTAGCGATTTAACTTAAGCTAGCAGTTATCAATCTTAAAAATTCTGCCCGGGTTTTCTCATTCACAAATTCGCCGGTAAATGCAGAAGTTGTAGTTACAGAATTTTGTTTTTGAACCCCACGCATAGACATACATAAATGTTTACATTCAATAACAACCCCTACACCGGCCGGATTTAAAGTACTTTGAATGCAGTCCCGTATTTCATTTGTTAAGCGTTCCTGTACCTGCAAACGGCGGGCAAAAGCATCAACAACACGCGGTATTTTGCTTAAACCCACAATATGCCCGTTAGGTATGTAAGCTATATGCGCCTTACCAAAAAACGGTAGCATGTGGTGCTCACACATGGAGAAAACTTCTATATCCTTTACTACAACCATTTGACTATAGTCTTCAGTAAACATGGCGCTGCGCAAAATCTCATCCGGTTTTATAGTATAACCCTGTGTTAAAAATTGTAAAGCCTTTGCAACACGTTCCGGTGTTTTCAGTAAACCTTCGCGGGATGGATCTTCGCCCAGATCAGCTAAAATTTCTTCATAATGCAAAGCAATATTTTTGGTTCTGTTGGAATTATAACGGTCAATTTTTAAGTATCCGTCCAGGTCGTTATCATCCATAAACTGGTTAGTTGAGTCAATTTTCATTCAGATTTAGTTTAGTTTTTTATTCTCCAAAATATTCAACAAAATTATTTTCTGTTTCATACAATTTTACTGAGTGCAATTTAACTCCCTGTACTTCAATAAATGTTTTCAAACGGTCAAAAATGGAAACGGCCAATACTTCAGTTGAAGACATTTTATTTTTCATAAATTCAACATCCAAATTGATGTTTTTATGGTCTAAAAGATCTGTTACATTAGTTCTGATAATATCTTTTAGTTTTTTTAAATCAATTACAAATCCGGTTTCAGGGTTTATTTCCCCTTTTACAGTTATAAACAATTCATAATTATGACCATGCCAGTTCGGGTTAGAACATTTACCAAATGTTGCCAGGTTTTTTTCATCGCTCCATTCTTCACGATACAGCTTATGTGCCGCATTAAATCTTTCTTTACGGGTAATATAAATCATTTGTTTATTAGATTAACGGGCAAATATACTTAAACTCATTATAAGCATTAAACAGAAATTGACAGCTTTGCGTAAATTGCGCAATGAAACTATTACTGGTTGTTGCTACCCGGGCAGAAATTGAACCTTTACAATTGCAATTTCAAGATGATAATAAGCAAGATGAACTTCTTATCCACAAACATTCCGTAAGAATTTTAACTACGGGGGTAGGAATGGTTGCCACTGCATTTAGTTTGGGGAAACATTTAACTATCAATCAGTATGATCTTGCCATAAATTTAGGTATTGCCGGAAGTTTTGATTTTAACCTGGCATTAGGCGATGTTGTGCAAATAACCGAAGATACCTTTGCCGAACTTGGTGCAGAAAACGGAAACGAATTTTTAACAATTAATGAACTCGGTTTCGGTGAAAACAAACAGTTACCACTTAACAACCCTCATTTAGAATCCAACCAGGTTTTACAACAACTTAAACAAGTTACAGCAATTACTGTAAATAAAGTACACGGAAATGAACTTTCTATTTCTAAAATGATGCAAGGCCTTAAACCCCAAACAGAGAGTATGGAAGGCGCCGCGTTTTTTTATGCCTGTAATCAAACCTCAACCCCCTGTATACAAATACGGGCGATCTCAAATCATATAGAACGCCGTGACCGGGAGAAATGGAATATTGGATTGGCCATAAAAAATTTAAATATGTTTGCTCAACATTTTTTAGAAAATATTTAATCGTAATACTCAATACACTATACCCGATACTAAAGAATGAAACTAACGCTCGGCTTTTCACCCTGCCCTAATGATACCTTTATTTTTGACGCCTTAATACACCATAAAATTGATACTGAAGGGTTAGAATTTGAAGTTTTTTTCGATGATGTAGAAACACTCAATCAAAAAGCATTAAAAAACCAATTAGATATTACCAAACTCAGTTTCCATGCTTTTGCTTATGTTATAGAAAAGTATGTATTGCTCAATTCCGGCAGCGCTTTAGGTTTTGGAGTTGGCCCCCTGTTAATTTGCAAAGATCCGGAGTTTCAAAATACATCAAATCTTAAATTTCAGGCCCAACACCTTAAAATTGCAATTCCCGGGAAATATACCACCGCTAACTTTTTGCTAAGCATTGCACTGCCCAAAATTGAAAATAAAATCGAAATGCTTTTCTCAGAAATTGAAAATGCAGTGATCAATAACACCGTAGACCTGGGCCTTATCATTCATGAAAACCGCTTTACCTACCAGGATAAAGGCTTAAAAAAGGTATTAGATTTAGGTGAATTTTGGGAAAACCTGACCGGCTGTGCCATTCCATTAGGCGGTATTATGATCAAGCGAAATTTGTCCGCAGAAGTAAAACAAAAGGTAGATCGTATCATCCGCCGAAGTGTGGAATTTGCGTTTAAGAATCCCAAATCAGGCCTGGAATTTATCCGTTCACATGCACAGGAAATGAGCGAAGAAATTATGTATAAACACATTGAATTGTATGTAAACAACTATTCAATTAATTTAGGGGATGAAGGACGGAAAGCAATAGAAACTCTGTTTAATGAAGCAATTAAACGAAATATTATTCCCACACCAAAACAAAGTTTATTTTTATAATTATTAATGAAAACCGCTAAAAAAAGAGATATGATAATTATAACCGGCGCCGCAGGATTTATTGGAAGTTGCTTAGTTCAAAAACTAAATGTAGAAGAATATTACGATCTGGTTCTTGTAGATGATTTTTCACATCCTGAAAAGAATAAAAATTTTGAAGGAAAACGTTTTTCCAAACAAATCCATCGCAATGAGTTTCCTGCATGGCTAAGAGAAAATTACCATCAGGTACAATTTGTTTTTCATATTGGCGCCCGCACCGATACTACAGAACAAGATGCAGAATTGCTTAATCGTCTTAACCTGGACTACACAAAAACTATCTGGAATACCTGCGTGGAGTTTGGTTTACCATTTGTTTACGCCTCCTCCGCCGCCACTTACGGCGTGGGCGAACAAGGTTATGATGACGATGAAACAAAAATCCCCTTATTAAAACCTCTAAATCCTTACGGGGATTCTAAAAATGAATTTGATAAATGGGCTTTAAAGCAGGAACGCAAGCCCTACTTCTGGGCCGGATTAAAATTCTTTAATGTTTACGGACCAAATGAATACCATAAAGGCAGAATGGCTTCCGTTATTTTTCATGCTTATAACCAGATACAAAAAACCGGAAGCATGCAACTGTTCCAATCCCATCATCCAGATTTTAAAGATGGCGGACAAATGCGTGATTTCGTATATGTTAAAGATGTGGTCAACGTATTATATTTCCTGATGCACCATCGCAAGAACTCCGGTATTTACAATTTGGGCTCAGGGAAAGCCCGCACCTTTTTAGACCTGGCAACCAATACTTTTAAAGCCCTAAACCTAGAGCCAAAAATATCTTTTATTCCAACACCCGAAGATATCAGGGATAAATACCAATATTTCACAGAAGCCAAAATGGATAAACTACATGCTATTGGTTACAACAAGCCCTTTCATTCGCTGGAAGAAGGCGTACATGATTATGTAAAAAATTACCTTTTAGAAAACAGGTATTTGTAGGTATAGATTTAATTAGCTACTCTTTTTAGGTCTTTGGCGGGTGTCAAAAATATTCAGAATAATAAGTTTTGTATTTGTATACCTGTAAAAAAGCTTGTTATGTTTACTCAATAAGAAACCTCTAATTCCCTTTTTGTGATCTTCAACAGTCCCAATCTCAGTATTTTCTGCTATTAATTCAACTATATTAAAGGTTCTCAGAATGAATTCCTTTTGAACCGCTTCACTCCAATTTTCTGATAGATATGTCTGAATTTTTAGAAGTTTACTAATAGCCCGATTGTTCCAGACAATCTTCTTTTTCATTCTATAAACTTTTTCTTTACCAGGTCATGATTCATCAGGTTCTTGTCATCAAAACTCTCATCATAAGATAAAAGTAATTCTGCCTGTTCCTCTTTTGTTAACGATTCCCAAAGTTGCCCCTGAGTTCTCCGTATCTGTGAATTAAAAAGATTAAAGAAACTCTCCAGTAAACCTTCATTATTTACCGAATCGATCAGTTTATGAAACTGCTCTTTTGTTTTTGAAATTTCCATCATCAAATTTAATTAAAACTCCTCAAAGCATGTTACAAATCATCCCGTATATTTCCGCTCCGTGCTATACTTAATTGAGATGAAATACCCGAAGCTAATAATGAAATAATAAATACTGTTAAAAATACCAGAGTAAAATCAGCCCACTTAATAGTTACCGGATACGATTCAGTGATCAAATTCACACTATTCATTTTAATAAACCCGTAATGCTGCTGCAATAAACAGAAAACAAAACCAGCCGCCATTCCCAATACACATCCCAGCATAGAGATCATCATACCCTCTGTAAAAAATATCTTTCTGATCAGTAAGCGGGTAGCCCCTAAACTGCTTAATACCGCAATATCCTGCCGCTTGTCTATGACCAGCATAGTTAAGGAACCAATAATATTACAAATCGCAATAACCAACACAAACGTCAGGATCAGAAAAATGGCCCATTTCTCTGAGTTTAAGATTTTATATAAAAGTTCATTCTGCTGGCTCCTGTTCTTAATAATAAAGCTTTTACCCAAACCCTTTTTCAGCTCATCTTGAAAGTCCGGAACAGAGACATTCTCTTTTAAATTCAATTCAATAAAAGAAATGTTCCTCTCTTCCAGCAACAACTGCCGGGCAAAACCTAAAGGCACCAATACCATATTATCAAACTCCTGCTGCACTTCAAATACCCCTGCAGGGTATATTGACCGAACAACAAATTCATCCGCAGGATTTACAGAGTTTTGTACCCCCTTTTTTGGCGAATAAATTTCAAGGGGGCTAAATTCATCCTGTATATTTACCGATAAATAATTTCTGACCCCCGAACCAATAACCGCAAAATCCTCATTATTTTTGTTTAAAGTAAAACTGCCCTCAATAATAGCGCTGTCCAACTGCTTTACTTTTAAAAAACCAGCGCTAACCCCCTTTACCAAAGCGATATACTGCGTATTTTTATAATGTATTAAAGCCTTTTCCTGTAATACCTCCGTATAATTAAGCACACGGATATCCTTTTTTAATGCAGTAAAATAAGCTGTAGCCGGATCAAACAACTTCCCTTTGGCAGGTTCTATCCTGATTTCCGGACTAAACGTATTATACATAGAAAGTACAATACTTTCAAAACCGTTAAAAACAGATAAAATAATAACCAGCGCCGCACTTCCCACAAAAACCCCCAGCATAGAAATTCCCGAAATGAAATTAATAGCGTTAACCGATTTCTTTGAAAACAGGTACCGTTTGGCTATATAATAAGAGAGGTTCAAAATGCAGGTTTTATTTTTCTCACCAGGCGAAATTACAAAAAAGCCTGATGAAGAACTCATCAGGCTTTTAATAGTTCAGCTATTTTTAATGCTTAATAATTACCTGCTTTTTAATCACCTCTTTACCATTAATAATATGCAGGAAATAAGTTCCGTTGGCAATTTCGCGGGTATCTACCCGAATGTCCCGGCTATTGGCAGGGTTCTTAGCTTCGCGTACTATTCTGCCCTGCTCATCCAGCAGTTTTATTTCAAAATCCCTCATTACCTTCTTTTCTTTATCCGCACCAGTGGATGGAATACTAAAACTTACGGTCAGCTCGCTGTTCGCGGGATTAGGATAAATATTAAAATTATACCCTCCCGAACACAAACCCCAGTAATAACTGCCCGTAGGGAGCGAGAAACCGCAATCTAACACCGCGACTACGCCCAGCCCATGTTCTCCGCATTGCCAGCTATGCGTATAAATAGATGGCGAACTGGTAGTTTCAATTAAGGTATTATCAATATACCATTGATAAGCTGTTGCATTAGGCAGACCGTCAACCTGCGCTACCAGCGGTTCGCCGGGCAGCGGATTAGAATAAGAGAGCCATTGAAAATTGCCGAGGCTCTCGCTTGCTGGCGAAAAGCAAATTTCCGCGAACTGCGATGCCCCGCAGCTCGTATTGCTTCTTACTCGTATCGTACCCGGATCACCATTAGGAGAACTAATGGTGACCACCCCGGACAAATTAGCCTGTGGCGAAGCATACCCGTTGATCAGCAAACCGCCCGTAGTTTCCCAGTCATAAGATAAAGCGCCGGCGGCGGTAGCCGTAGCCGTTATCGCGTTCTGGTCAAAATAAGGGGTAAGGCTGCGCTGGATAGTTGGTACCGGCAGGCTGGTAACCGCTATTGTTTTTTTAACATAAACAGTAGGACAGCCAGCAATATTAATAGCTGCCGTAATAGTACTGTTGCCGCCCGTTAAGCGCATAACCATGACCGAATTTCCTGTATTAGCGCCCATAATAGCCGCTGCGCCTGTAGCGCTCCAGGTAACCGTTGCCCCGGCTGGCGCCCCCGCAATACTGTAAACCGCAGGAGTACATAAATTACTCGGGCCGCTGATTACCAGGTTAGCGCAGGCTAAGGTGCAATCCGCGGAGGGCGCATTGGTATTTTGCAGCTCAGCCGCCAGCCAGTTCCCGTTAACCTCAGTAATAACCGTATGAACTTCATTTAATTTTGAATTAGTATTAGCTGTTATAAAATTTTGGAAGGGCGTATTTTTGGGCGCTGCCGGCGGCGCAGAAGCCAGGTATTTTGCCTGGTAATCCGCGGTGGTTAAAGCCGCGTTTCCGTAACCAATATCCAGGGCGCTTACGGTAGGTATAAAGCCAAAAGTTGGTTTATTGGAAGCGGTAATATTGTATTTGAGAAAAATATTTTGATCAGAGCTGTTACCCAGGTTAACGCCAATATCTATAAACCCGCCGGCAAACGAATCATAAGGCAGCATACCTCCAACACTAACGGTTTTATCGCTTATAGTTTTGGTAACCGGTATAAGCCATAATACTTTTTTAGTGTACGATATTTTGTTATGGTACACCTGGCTGCTGGCGCCTGTGCTGCCGGCGTTAACCTGCACTTCAAACTTAAAATCATTTTTACCGGGCAGCACGCCCCAGTTTAAGCTGCGCTGGTTTAAGATAGCGCCTGCAAAAGGCAGGGCAAACATGCCTGCCAGGTCTCCTATAAACCGTGTGCTGGCTTTTCCGTTATAGTTTAGCAGCAGGTCATTAGGCACAATAGCCTGGCCGGTGCCGCACTGGGAGCCATTGCTGATCGCTATCTTTTTAATCGGGCTTCCCGCGTCGCCGGAAGGATAACCCATCGCCTTCAGATCGCTTTGCCACTGGTTATGCACCGTATTATCTATTTGATAATTCTTATTCACATAATTGATCAGCATTTGCCGGGCAGCAGGCTGGTCTGTCAGGTTTAGTTTAGAGTAGGGGCTGCCATTGCCTGAGATTAGAGAACCTATTTCTGTTAAAATAGCGGTAAGGCCTGTGTTTATATATAAATTACTCAGGTGTTTGGCCATAAACTGGTAACCCAGCGGCACATTGGCCCCCTGGTGCGGGCTGTCATAACTAATGTATAATTTAGTGTGGTGCGGCTCATTGCTGTTTTCCATCTCTTTAAGCGCATAGCGGGCCACCAGCCCGCCCATGCTGATGCCCATCACCACGTTTTTAGCCGTGCTGCCCGCTAAGGCTTTGCGTTGGTTTACCTCGCGGATCACCTGTTTCAGCAGCTTGGCGTTCTTTTTAATATCCGCCGTGCCCTCATGCCAGTCCACATAAACGATATCATATTGGGGGTTATTAATTAGTAAGGTTTTTAGATTACCCTCATAGTATTTAATTTCATCTAAAAATTCATCCATTGTATTATCTCCATAAGCCAATTCCGGATCTAAAATCCTTCCCATATCAAATCCCTCGGCCACGATTAGCGGCTTTTGCATGCCCAGCGCAGGATTGGCATATTGAATAAACATCGTGCCTTTTGCAAAGCTGCCGTTGAAAGCTTCGGTAGCTGTAATGGGTACAGTCTGCACCCCCGGGTAGCTTTCTAAAACAGAAGACTGGATATGAATTTGCGAATGGCTGTATAAGGCGGTCCCGTTAGTCAGGTTCAACTTATAGGTAATTACTTTTTTTCCGGTATCCGGATAGCTCAGCCCAAGCTGCTGGTTAGCGGTCAGGGTGCGGTAACCCAGCCCGTCGCCTGCGTCTACCTGCAGGCTGCTGACCGCTATGCCGTTATTGCTAAACCACAAAGATTCGGGCAGCAGCAATTGCTGGCTTTTACCTGTATAACTCTCCCCCGCGGGACTGATGGCAAAGGCGCTTTCCGTTTGATACGGGTCCTGCCAGGTTCCGCCAATATACTTATCATACACCTGGTTATTTGCTACCGTGATCCGGTTAGCGGCCACCGCGTTATCGGTAAACCGGGAATACTTATAATACAGGCCAGATAGAATGATCTTCCCCGGCTCCCGCTGCAGGTAAGTCAGGCTGTCTACCGCCCGTACGGGTAAAAAAGCCGGCGCATTGGTATGAATGCGGGCCGAGGCCAGCGTTTGGTAAACAGCCTGAAACTCGCCTTTGCTTACGTAATTGCTGTCTGCCAGCAGGTTCCCTTTATAATTACTTAAATTAGTTTGTTCCAGGGCAATATCCTGCAATAAACCATAAGGCACCCGGCTGGTTTCCAGCGCCGCGAATATCTGGCTCATCTGCTGGGAAAAGCCCTGGTCAATTTCCTCTGCCGAAATGCTGATCTGGGTAACGATATTTCCGTAATTGCTGCCCCATCCTTCGGATACCGCGTAATAGGTTCCCGCCGCCAACTGTAGCTTGAGAGAGGCCTGTAAAACTCCTTTACATAAATCACCGCTATCATCATTAGAGGCAATGACAGCGCCATTCGCGTTCAGCAGGTGCAGATAAGTATCAAAGCCCGAAGTACAATGTGAAATACTGACCATAGCGCCGCTGCTGATGGTAAATTTATAATAAATATCATCACTCGGGTTGCCTATATTATTAAGATAGCCGTTAGCCGAAGCATTATTTTTAGTGTCGGAAAAAACAATGCCCGGAGACAGCGTACCCACCTGAACAGGCTTAGCCAAGGTAGAACCAATGGGCTGGGCACTTACACTAAAGCCTGTAATTAAGCTAAAGCTAAGCAGGGCAAACATTTTTAAAAAGTAAAGAGTTTTCATATTTTATATTGTTTTTAAGTTTATAAATTAAGTTAGCTTATTGGTTAATTTTTGCATCAAAACGTCCGTCTCTTATTTCTATCTTTTCTCCCTGCTCATTCTTAGTATCAAACCAAAATGTACCCGAGGCTATCCCGTTAATTTCATCAAATTTAGTAATGGTCAGTTCTCCGGTTAATGAGGTATAATCATGAATAAGAAGATAAGTATGGTAATCGGCATAAGCGCCATTGTCTTTCTGATCTTTAAGCTGGTAGGTAGCACCTTCCTGGATATCTATTTTATTGACACATAGTAGCACAGCTGAAGGTGCATCAGGCTTCTGAAGAACTTTATTATCTGATCCATATAGACTAAAATTATGTCCTTTTGATATATCATCATCAATATATCCATATTTACATGTAACTGCAGGTACCGGAGGTGTAGTAAACGGTTTACTCTGCGCTACAAACGCTTTCCCATTAATTAAGCAGCCAAAGGTATTTTTACCTTCCTGTGTGGCGGGCGGCAGTGCGGCCAGGCCGGTTTTAGTTTTTTTGCAGGAGGCGGAGAGCAGCAGCAGGCTGCAGGTTAAAAGCAGGGTGTTTTTAGTTAGTGTTTTCATATTGTTTTTAAGTTTATAAACAGCTTAGTTTATTGATTGATCTTTGCATCAAAACGTCCTTCCCTTATTTCTATCTTTTCTCCCTGCTCATTCTTGGTATCAAACCAGAATGTACCTGAGGCTATCCCGTTAATTTCATCAAATTTAGTAATGGTTAATTCTCCGGTTAATGATGTGTAATCATGAATAAGAAGATAAGTATGATAATCTGCATAAGCACCGCTGTCTTTTTGATCCTGCAGTTGGTAAGTAGTTCCTTCCTGAATGTCTATTTTATTAACATATAGCAACACAGATGAAGGGGCATCAGGCTTTTGGAGACCTTTCTTATCTGATCCTTTTATATGAAATTCATGCCCTTTTAATATATCATTATTAATATATCCATATCTACATTTAACCGCAGGCGTATTAAGAGTTTGATCCCTTGCCACAAACGCCTTTCCGTTAATTAAGCAGCCAAAGGTTTTTTTTCCTTCCTGTGTGGCGGGTGGCAGGGCGCCCAGGCCGGTTTTAGTTTTTTTGCAGGAGGCCGAGAGCAGCAGCAGGCTGCAGGCTAAAAGCAGGGTGTTTTTGCTTAGTGTTTTCATATTGTTTTAAGTTTATAAATTAAGTTAGCTTATTGGTTAATTTTTGCATCAAAACGTCCTTCCCTTACCTGTACTTTCTCTCTCTGTTCATTTTCTGCATCAAACCAGAATGTACCTGAAGCTATTCCATTAATTTCATCAAATTTAGTAATAGTTAACTCTCCGGTTAGTGACGTATAAGTAGTTATAACCCCTAAAGAAATTATATCATATTCTGCAAATGCA
>JBASZP010000479.1:0-8953 GCA_049660965.1 Daejeonella sp.
GTATTGAGTACTGGAGGTTTTATCTCAATGGTTACGGCATAAATGCCATCGGCGGGGATGAGTTTATAACTCTCCGCGATAAATAAGTTCGCGGTGGGGAAACCTATTTTCTGCCCGATCTGGTCGCCCCTGATCACTTTCCCGGTTAGGTGGAAAGGATAGCCTAAAAACTCAGCGGCTGTTTCTACATCCCCTGCTAAAAGCGCCTGGCGTATTTTGCTTGAACTTACCGCGACATCATGAATGTCCTGCTCAGGTATTTCCTCCACTTCAAATCCAAGTGAGGCCCGGTACTGCTGCAAATCTTTTAACCCGCCCCTGCGGTCTTTACCGAAACGATGGTCGTAACCAATTACAATATGTTTAGTGCCAATTTTATCCACCAGGATATTTTGAATGTATTCCTGCGGGGATAGGTTAGAAAAATCGCGGGTAAAAGGCGTAATGATCAAATGGTCTATGCCCAGTTTTTCCAGTCTTTCGGCTTTCTCGGCCATAGTTGTAATCAGCTTAATAGCTGTATCTTCGGGGTGTAAGATCATCCTCGGGTGAGGAAAGAAAGTTAAAATAACAGTTTCCCCCCCTGTTTGGCGGGCTACTTCCTTTAAATGCCTGATGATTTTTTGATGGCCAATATGTACGCCGTCAAATGTGCCGATAGTGACTACGGCATTAGTAATCGGGTGAAACTCATCCAGGTGATTATAGATCTTCATAGCATTGCAAGCAATTTAAAATTACTTTAATTCTCCTTTTTCTTTTAATTCTTTAATATGATTAACCAGTTCCATAACGCCATAAGCATCAGCTACACTAAAATCTCCGCTCTTTGTTCTTCGCAAAGCGGACAGATAAGCGCCATTGTTTAATGCCTTTCCAAATTCAGGAATTAAGGAGCGTATATAAGTCCCTTTGCTGCAAACCACTCTAAAGTCAACTTCAGGAAGTCCAACACGGGTTATTTCAAATTGGCTGACTGTTACATGGCGTGTTTTTAATTCTACTGTTTCCCCACGACGGGCTTTCATATATAAGCGTTCCCCGTTTACCTTAACAGCAGAATGTGAAGGCGGATACTGGTCTAAGTCCCCGATAAATTGTTTTATATTTTCACGAATATGATCTTCTGTCAATTCGCTTATATCAAATGTCCGGTCTGTTTCTGTTTCCAGATCATAAGATGGGGTAGTAGCTCCCAGAAACAAAGTGCCGGTATATTCCTTTTCCTGGGCCTGGAATTCATCAATTTTTTTGGTGAGCTTACCCGTACAAATGATCAGTAAGCCGGTAGCTAAAGGATCTAATGTTCCGGCATGGCCAACCTTTAACTTTAAAGGTTTAAATGAATTTCTGATCTTACCAACCACATCAAAGCTGGTCCATTGATAAGGTTTATTAATGAGTAACATCTCACCTTCGGCAAAATGGAATTCAGGAAAAGTTTTTTCTGTCATTAAATTAGGCGCAGGCTTATCCGGAATTGATAAGCCTGCGCCGCTAATATAATTTTAGTTTTATTAATTTAATACTTATTTCTTCACCTGCACCCTAATTCCTTCAGAATGACTGCTGAATTCTGGGGCATACATACATTGAATGGTGGTTATTCCATTGGAGAAATTACCGGTATGTGTAACAGCTAAAGGATATTCAAACACGTACGTCCCTTTAGGCAAATAAGCAAAAAAGAAGTTAGTAGCCGCATCACGCGTGCTTTCATAATAACCCAATCCGTCCTGCCATTTATATTGCGAAATAACATTAAGCGGTTCAAAACAGGATGCACGCATATCTTTAAGATGCACATATTCCATATTACGGTCTACGCGAAGTTCTATACGTACTTTCACTTTATCCCCGGGTTTTAAATTGGTTTTTTCGTCAATAGGGCTAATAACCGGACCTGTTGCAGTATTCTTTTGCAGGAACAATTGTTTTTTCAACTGCAAGGATGTTTTGCCCGGGGTAATCTTATCCAGTTGTTCGAAATATTGCCAGTACATAGCACCCCAGCTTATTCCTCCTTTTTTAGCGGCAGGAGGGGTAACGGTTACTTTGCCCATTTCAGGCTTGATTTCGTTACCACTCCAGGAAGTCTTGAAATATCCTGTACCAGCCTCTGCTTTCAAATTCTCCATTTTTGCAGGATTAACATTCTGGCTGCCTATGGTAATTTCAACCAGATTATCACTGGTCAACCAGTCTGCGCCCCGTATTAATAATGCATAACATGCTTCGGCTGTAGCTTTGGTGGTTTTCCAATCCTGCGTTTGTTTTTGTTTAAGTAGCCAGACTTTTAAATCATCTACAGCTTTTTCATCTTTGGCTATTTCATCAAATACTTCAACCATTAAAGCTTGTGTTTCTACAGGAGCCTGGTACCAGTAATATCCCCAGGTATTCTCTTTCCAGTACATACCCATTTCTTCGGATATTAAAGCGTTCTCTTTAAGGGATTTAACAATATCCTGTGGTTCTTTAACATAACCATAACGTTGCATAGATAAAGCCAGCATACCTAAAGTGTATTTATTCCCATCTTTTAAATAACTTGTCCAGTACGAACCTAACTGGCCTTTAAAGTAATCGAATGCTTTTTTATTGGTTGCATTTACTTCTACATCTTTAAAATAACTGCGGGCATAGAAATAATAAAGAATTTGCTGACCCAGGTGATTATCAGAAATTTTGCCATATCCTCTTTTCTCATTTCTTAGGATTTCTTCATAATCATTTTTAATCTGGTTATCCATCCAGGCAATAGCTTTCCTGCTCATGTTCCAGGCTTTTTGATCTGTGCGTATATTTTTTACGCCTAAACGATCCAGGTGACCCATACCGGCTATAATGTATTGGGTAATGTAGCGGTCTTCGGGCATTCCTTCAAACCAGGGCCATGCGCCGTTGGATGCCTGCATTTTATTCAGTTTGTTTAAGGCTCTTTGCAATTCATCGGACATTTTATTAAGATCGAACAGTAAGGCTATTCGTTTTTTGCGCTCACTTTCACTTTGCGCATCACGTATCCAGGGAGTTTCTTCCAGCAGTAATGATTTCAATTCCTGGTTCTTTTCCAGGTTAGAAAGCAATGCTTCAGAACCGCCGTTTTTCCAGGTATCAAATACGCGTTTGAGTTTAGGATTGGCATTAGCTACATGTGTTGCCAAACTATTAGCATATAAACGGTTAAATGTTTGTTCAGCACACTCATACGGATATTCCATCAGGTAAGGCAAGGCCTGCACCGCATACCAGGCCGGGTTGGAACTGTACTCTAAAGTGAGTTTATGATTACGTAGTGTGGTGGATTTATTATTGAGTAATTTATCCAGCATAAAAGTTTTAGGCTGAT
This sequence comes from Daejeonella sp., assembly GCA_049660965.1. GTDB lineage: Bacteria > Bacteroidota > Bacteroidia > Sphingobacteriales > Sphingobacteriaceae > Daejeonella. The sequence continues at coordinate 3,353 of JBASZP010000479.1, forward strand.
TGCCACGAACAGAAAGCGGAAGTGTCTCGGTTACCAGCATGCGGTTGGTTAATACCGGAACAGCCATTTCTTCGCCATCAGAAAAATTACCTGCTTTTGCTACTACTTTATAGGTAATAGCCTGTACACCTTCTGGGATCTTTATGTTCCAGCTCACTAAACTGCTTTGGCCTTTTTTAGTTTGGAAAGATTGTTTTACAGGAGATTTTAGGATCACTATTTCTCTTGGGAGCCTTTCGCCATTAGATGCTATAGCAATAGAGCCTCCGCTTTGTATATAATTATTATCCACTATTCCCTGCAAAGGTTTCATCGTTAATGCATCAAACAATTCCAGTTGTGTTTCACCATTCAGGTCTTTCTCAGAAAGGTTGGTGATCTTAGCGGTAAAAGAAATATCATCCCCTTCACGGAAGAAACGCGGCGCATTAGGCACTACCATCAGTTCTTTCTGGGTAACCAGCTCGTTTTGTGTAAGACCATATTTTAAATCTTTGGTATGCGCCAAACCCAGCATTTTCCATTTGGTTAATGCTTCCGGTATGGTAAAGGCAATAATGATCTCACCTTTTTCATTGGTTTGCAAATGCGGGTAGAAAAAGGCCGTTTCATTAAAATCTTTACGGGCTTGTACGCCGCCTAAATCTCCGGATGGGGATGGTTCAATAGTAGTTTCATTTTGCAAGCGAAGACCGCCACTAACCTCCTTGCCTGCTAGTTTTTTATAAACCATGCCATCTTTTAGCTTGTTATCGCCGAAATTTTCTTCAGGTAATATGGTAGAACCAGCTGGCTCTGCTGAGGTAACAGGCGGTGCTGGTGCATCTTGTTTCCTCTCTTCTTCTCTTAAGCCATCTACAACAATACCAGCCGCCTTACCCTGGAGCATATCGTACTTGAAACCTCTTCGACTATCCCGGCTCAATTGATAAAAAGAGTAACCAAACCAATTGAGGTAATCATAATTATAATATATCCCGTCAACACGTTCATTCCAGTCTTTATTATATTCTGTTGAATTTGAAAAATTAAAGGCATTGTCAGCCCGCCAGCTTAACTGGTTATAATAACTGTTATATACATTAAAATACCAGTTATTAGGGCGGAAAGCATCCAGTGAGGCATCGTATAAAGTAGCCAGCATTTCCGCGGCAACTTTCTCCCCGTTTTTACCTTTAATGATTAATTTCCATTCTTCTTTTTGTCCTGGCAGTAATTTATTACGGAATGTTTCAAAAGTAATATCCAGTTGTTTATTACTGTACGGAACATTAATTACTGTTTCATGGGTGTATAAACGATTTTCTTTAATAAAGGTATAATGTACTCCTATGTTTCCTCGGTATTCTTCTTTTATAGGGATAGATAATAAGCGCTGCCTTCCGCCAATATCTAACCATTCTTTCTGTACAATTTTTCCCTGGTGTTCAATTTCATAGAGTACTTTTATTTTTTCAGAAGAGCCTGCTAAAATTTTAGCGGTTTCGCCGGGTTCGGCGTTTGCTTTAATTGGTGTAAACCAATCTATAGCGGGCAAAGGAACATTTGGTGTTTCAGTAACCGCTATTCCATCTGTCGCCATTAATCCATCAAATACAGTAAAGTATTTTACCTCTTTCACTTCCTGCCCGTACTTATCTTTCGCGGTAACTTCGGCCAGGTATTTTCCCTGCGGCCATTTGGTTAGGTCTTTTATGTTTAATGGTTTTTCTTTCGCGGTATCTAATACCGCGTTAAACGTTTCTTTATCTTTTTCCCATTTAAAGAAATTGTTTTCATCATTATACAGATCATACGGAAAGGTTTTATAGAACTCTTCTTTGCTGAACAGAAATTTATCCGGCTGTTCCCATAAACGCGTACGGAAAGCCTTTTCCGGATTTTTTAGTTTATAAATTTTTACTGTTGCTTTAACGGGCTCGTGCTGTCCGTTTAAATTAAGTGTTTGTACAGAAAGTTGTGGTTTTTCCCGTGTATTAACCATATCGGGGATGGAAACAGCAAGTTGTAATGAGGCATATCCTACCTGTACATATTCAGAAATGCTATGCGTTTCGCCATTCAGGTCGGTAACATCCGCGATAATCTGGTAGGTAAACGTAGGTTGCGAAGTTGCAGGAACCGACAGATCAGGAAGAGCGTTAAAATTAATTTTAAATTCGCCTTTTTCATCGGTAGTGGTTAGGCCGTTGGTAATTTCCACCTGTGCTGAAGACGGGTAATAAGAATACCTGTAATACCACCAGTATGGGAAGTGTGCGGTGCGCACCACGCGGTAACTAACCGAAGCGCCATCAATATTCGCACCTGAGTAGGCCAGCGCTTTTCCTTTAACATTTACGCTATCATTTAAACGGTAAGCACCTTTGGGTTTTTCAATGCTTACCTCAAATTTAGGACGTTTATAATCTTCTACAGAAATGTAAGTACTCCCGTTAGAAGTAGTTTGAATTCTCATCTGCCCGTTTAAACCACCGGAAGGGGCGGTAAAACTGCCGCTGAAAGAACCATATTCATTAGTGGTCAGTTCTACGTCGGCAACTTTTTGATTGTTGACATCATATAAGGTTACGGTTTGGGGATGGTTAACCTTGATTTCCGCTTTTCCTTTGTATTTTTCTAAAGTAATTCCTTTAAAATAGATGGTTTGTCCCGGACGGTAAATACCACGATCGGTAAAAAGGGTAGTTTGTATATACGTTTTTTCAGTATTATTATAATTATACTCCTGACCCTGGCCAAAGGCCATATTAAGATAATCATTAGAACTATAATAGTTATCATTTTCCTGTCCTGATATTCTTAACTTATCGCCTTTATAAGATAATTCCAGGTAAAAACTCCTGGATTTTTTAGGCTGGAGAATCTTAAATTGTCCTTCTTTGTCAGATACATAAGCTTCTGCCGCAGGATAACTGTACTCTGAATTATTGCTGTTATAATTATATTTCTGCTCATAAACCTGCGCTTTTACACCTGCAAGAGTTTCGCCGGTTTTACGGTTTAAAATGGTAAATTCAAGCGTATTATTTTTAGTACGGTTAACATAACTGATATTGGAAATGGTAGTAAAGGCAAATGCAACGGCTTGTTTTTTGTACGTAAATTGTGAACCGGTACTGCTTAGTATGATGTATTCACCTACAGCTAAAGCAGGAATTTTTGCTTCAACCTTATGGCTTTGGTAATCGCCATCTGTAGGGAGCTGCAGGGTAAATTCTTCCGTGGCTTTCTTTTTAGCATAGAAATCTATTAATACCTGTTCATAATCTATATCATAGTCTTTATTTTCTTCTCTTCTATAGATATTGCTAACTTGTTCTCTTTCTGCCTGATTGGTTTTAATGACCCGGAAATAGATTTTATCTATATTTTGATAAGTAATTAAAGTGCGGAAAGGTTCATTTGGAAGATTTACATCTTCCAGTGTTAAGTTCAGGTTTTTTGTCTCAATACTGGCTTGCAGGCTTCGGCAATTTTGTGCGCCATCGGATTCAGGGAAACGTTTAATAGCATCTTCGCAAATGCGGTAAGCATATTCTGCATCCCACTTGTATTTTTCTTTTTTATAATTCTCTTTCCAATTAGAGTCTAATGGATGGACACCTTTTCTAATCCGTTCATATATAAATTCCGGAATTTTATTTTCATATTCTGGTTTTAAGGGATTGTATTTTCGGCTTTGACCGTGATAAAACAAGGCAATCTGATGACTTACTTCAGTAGAAATAGCTTCTTTACTATAGTGTTGTTCCAATTTTTGAAGCGCTGTGAGGTATAAATCATCTTTATTTTCTCCTGTATAGTTTTGATATAGAAAAGCGAGGCGTTTCAGGTCTGCATAAACCAATGCCTCTGGTTTTTCATCTTTACTATGAAATTTAAGCAGCTGTTGCAGAGTGGTAATGGCATTGTATTTAAAAGATTGATTTATAACAGTGTCGGGTTTAGCAGCCTTTTCGGAATTTACGTTTATTTGAAATTGAACAAAAGAATTTACAGGGCTGAAATAACCGGCTGGTTCTGCTTTAGGATCAGAATTAAGTGTCTTTGGGCCTATCACAAAATCATTACCGGGCCGGGTAATTTGCGGTTCGCTGCTCATAAAGAAATCTATAGCACGATGAGCCAGAAAGTCATAGAGTGTAGGCCTTAATTTTCTGCCGTTTGGAATATCTGAGTTTTCATAATTTAAAATTTCATTATAAATGTCAATAGCTGTGTTTTGCGAATTTTCCGCATCTAAAAGAGAGGCCTGGTATTGAAATACACATTGCTCTACTAATTTTTTAGCATCCCAGGTACGAATGTCTTCCTGTTTAAAGTCTGCAGTAACAGAACGCTGTAATATATACCATTGGTTTTGCTGGTAATATTGCCAGTACATTTCGGCGAGCATGGAATGTAAAACAGGTTTTGCGGGGGACTTAGCCTCTTCTGCTTCTTTCCTTAGTTCCTCCAGACTTTTTGCCAGTGCATCTTCTTCAACAGCCGACATAAACTTTAATTTATGAATAACGGCTTTAATTAATTGGGCCGGGTTATTTTCTTTTACAGCTTTTTTGTAAATGGTATCCGCCATTTCGTAAGCAGATTTAGGTAATCCCCGGTTTTCATAATCTTTAACTTTTCTCCACTGTTCTGTATAGGTATCATCGGGTTTACGAGGCATAACTTTTTTATTATTTTGACTGAATGAAGTAAAATAGACGCCGCAACAAACGGCTATTAATAAGGTAATAAGGATCTTGTTCTGCATGTTATTTTGGATTTCTTTTTTAACTAAGTATTGGAAAGATGATAAAATTTATTGGATTCCATAAAGAGTTGGGTTAAAAATAAATTAATTATTTATCGTTTGTTTATTTTTCTGTTAATAGATGATATTAGTTGTGCAGAACTGGTTCAGTAAAAAGCAGAACTTACTAAGTTCTGAACTGAATTAATTCTCTTCAGGGAAGAAATAGTTCAGCAAATAGGGGAACCAGTTTAGTAAAAAGGGAAATTGGTTCGGCAAAAAGTATAACCAATTCAGCAAATAAGAGAACTACTGAAATAAAAATCAGGCAACTGGTTTAGCAAGCAGTAGAATTAATTCAGTAAACAAGAAAACCTGGTTTAGTAAAAAGAAGAACTGATTGAGATCTGCAGGAAATCAGTTCAGCAAAAAGTAGAACCGGTTCAGCAAAAAGGGGAATTGGTTTAGCAAATAGGAGAACTAATTCAGCAAAAAGTGGAACTGTTTCAACAGAAAGTAGAACCGGTTCAGCAATTAGGAGAACCAGTTCAGCAAAAAGAGGAGTTCTCTTTAATATACGGAGAATTAAATGACATGCAGGTCATACCCGGAAAGTAATAATGCCAGGAGGATACTTCCCACAATAATCCGGTACCATCCAAACAGTTTAAAACCCCGCTTTTGTAAAAAGGTAATGAAATAGCGTATGGCCAGCATGGCGATAATAAAAGCGACTATATTGCCAACGGCAAGGAGTTTAATTTCATCCGCTGTAATTTGATAACCGTCTTTATAGAAATCGTACATTTTTTTAAGGGTAGCCCCAAACATGGTAGGAACAGCCAGGACAAACGAAAATTCGG
>JBASZP010000480.1:0-2498 GCA_049660965.1 Daejeonella sp.
AATACCTGAGGTACAAGAAAAAGTCGAGTTTCAACAGCCGTACTGTAGGCTAAATGAATGGCAAACCAGGCTGGGCAAATAAGCCAGAACCATTGTTGCAACACAGTAGGCAAACGCCTTAAGAATAGTAGCACTACAACTGGAATAAAAGTAAGTGTACCGGCCAGTTCAGGATACAACCTTAAAAAGGTAAGGTTAAATTTAAGATAATCCGTAAAAGAAGACATGCCGTGAATTCCTTTAGCCGGTTGATAACCATAATGCATTCTCACTGCAACAAACACCACCGCGAACACAACTAACGATCCGGCCACAATCCAAAAAGTTCGTTTTGGTATTTGGCGGATCGCGGAAGGCACGTAGGCTACTATTGCCATAAATGGAATTAATAAGGAAGTTTCACGATTTAGTGCTGCCATAGCTGTAAGCGGAATAAGCCAGATTAGTTTTCCCTTTATGATTAACCAGCCTGCACCCAGGTAAAAAAGAATATCAAAATAGGTATTAAAAGAAAGGTCGGATTTAAACACACTGGTTGCCATGCAAAAGCCTGTTAAAGCCATACCCAACATAATTAGCCAAGGGTTTCGGATACCAAGCGCTATCAGATACAAATGCAACATTAGTAAAATCAATACGTTCTGCCCTACTCTAAAAGCAAGGAAGGCATGGGTTCTTGTAATATTAGTTGAAACTGCATGTGCAATTTTATAAAAGTATTCAACAGCATAGGTACTAAGAATTCTATACTGCCAGGGGTTAAAAAACTCAGAATCGCCAGCAAGCATACGAAGGTGGCGCTCTTCCTGTATAGCCAATGAAATCGCATTCGCATCTGTAGCTTGACGATAAACAATAAAAATACTTACAACAAGATAGGCTACCAGAAAGTAGTACTGCTTAATTAACTTTAGGATCATAATATTTTATATTATCGATATGTTAAATTTAGTTTAAATTTAAACTGGAATTTCAAATCTAATTTGATAATCTGTGATTCGCTTAACAGTTAACCCGAAAAAGGTAGCCTCCAAACTTACACTTTTATTACTAATTCTGAGTGTATTACACCTTGTTGTGATCTGGCTACATTTTAGGGTTTACCCAACGAATCGATTCTTTGAACAGCTAAATCTCTTCTTCAATTTTGACCATGAACGTAACTTTCCAACCTATTACAATACCATCCTGCTGTTTCTCTGCTCCCTTGGTTTTTTATTCATCGCTTTTACCAAAGCGGGCGAAGTCATTAAGCTCAATTACTGGCTTATTTTAAGTATAGTATTATTATTTCTGAGCATAGATGATTTTCTTGGGTTGCACGAGTGGCTCAACATTTGGATACCACGACACTTTAAAATCGGAGGAAAAGGTATTTTTAAGTTTGCCTGGATAATTCCTTACGGACTATTTTCATTAGCATTTGGCATTTATTCGATTAAAAATTTATTGGCAATTAATAAGTCTATCGCAAAAGGCTATTTAATATCTGGAGTTCTTTACGTTACTGGCGCCATATTGATTGAATCAGCTAGTGGTCTTTACTATGAGTCCATCCAGGACGTTTTCTCCTTCGAGTACACTTTGTATTTCGTGACGGTAGAAGAATTTCTAGAGATGTTTAGTCTTATTTTAGTATTATACTATCAAATCCTTCATTTGAAGAATTTGACAACGACAACTATCGAAAAGGTTTAAAGAATTTTTTATGTGCTAATGCCAACATCTGTTTGTCACCACCCGAATCGCCATAAGCCGTAATTTGTGGATAATCAGAAATAGTTAATACTGCATTAATACGGTTAACCTTTTCTATTCCGTTGCAATTCCTGCCCGAAATTTTTCCTGTTAAGCTACCATTCACTACCTGCAATCGTGTAGCAATTACTTCAATTCCATATTTTTCTGCCCACGGTAAAATCCAATTTTCGGGCGATGCTGAAACAATTATTATTCTTGCATTTTTCTTTCGGTAATCTTCAATGGCAACCATAGCTTTTGAACGAATAAGATTTGCCAAGTGATTGGTGAACTTCTGACATACCTCGTTAAACTGTGTGATTGCCAGGCCACCAATAAAATAATTCATAAAAATTTCTTTTGCCCGTTGGGTTGAAATTAATTTCAACCTTTGGCCCATTAAAATGGGTGTAAGAATAAGCAGGCCGAACATAAATTTAAAACAGCCTGCATAAAACCTGCAAAATTCAAAAAGGGTATCGCGGGTGGTAAGCGTACCGTCAAAATCAAACAAAACCAGATGTTCTGATTTCATTAAAGTTTCATTCTCTTAAAAATGAATTCAGGAATTGACCGGATAATCAACATGATCCAGTACCAAACCCCCAAAACGTAAACAACGTTTCTTTTACTCTTTACTGATTTTAAAATTCTGGTTGCTACCACATCTGAGCTGGCCGTCAAAGGTTTGGGTAAGTTCAACCCGGCAGTCATTTGCGTATTTATAAATCCTGGCTTAACGGTTACAACATGTACAC
>JBASZP010000481.1:0-9103 GCA_049660965.1 Daejeonella sp.
CTAATATGTATTCAGCAGGGGATTTTTTTGGGTATACAGAAATTTTTAAGGATTCTAAATACCTAAAAAATGCCCAGATTATTGAATCTTCGGAACTAATTCTTTTACCTAAGAAGAAATTCCTGCAACTTGTTTATAATGACTCCTTAATTGCCCGGCAATTTATGACCTTACTTTCTCATAGCTTGTATGAAAAAGAAGAAAATCTGTTGAATATGGCCTATAGCCCGCTCCGTAAAAAAGTGGCAAAAGGAATTACAAAAGTTATTGATAAGTTTAAGGATGTACAAAAAGATGGAAAGCCTGTTATTGAAATATCACGCCAGGATTTAGCCCATGTAGTTGGTTCTTCTCCCGAATCAATGATCAGAACACTTAAACAGTTTAAAACCGAAAAACTAATTGATGTTTTGAATAAAACTATTATTGTGCTTAATGAAAATAAATTAAGGAACTTAAAATAGTAAAAATTCTCTCCGCATTTTTAATAATAGTATTTGAACTGAATGTTTAGAACTATAAATTAAAAGCAAGAACAACACAATTTTCTTGGATAAATTTAATTCTAAAACTGGCATCATTTTGGTATATTCCGTTTTAAGATTATATTTAGTGACTATAAGCATTTTTAGGCTTTATAAACTCTAATAACAATTCAAGTAAAATTTCCGGTAAAAATTTTCGCACTTAATCAGTTGATTTGAAAAGAAGGGCCCTTTTAGTTTTTAAAATTTTACTCTGGATCATTGCTGGTGTTATCACATTGGTATTACTTGTTTTTATCCTTATTCAAATCCCTGCTGTACAAAACTTCGCCCGAAAAAAAGTAGTTACCTATTTGGAGGGAAAAATTAAAACCAAAGTTGAAATTAAAAAACTCAGTCTCAATTTCCCCAAATTACTTGTTCTCGAAGATATTTACTTTGAAGATCAAAAACAAGATACCTTATTAGCAGGTGATACACTTAAAGTAGACATTAGTTTATTTAAACTTCTTAATAATGAAGTGGAAATTAATGAAATGGATTTGAGAGGAATTCGTGCGAATATTTCACGTACTATGCCCGATAGCACATTTAATTTTGATTATATTATCAAATCGTTTGTCAGCGAGCATAAAAAAGAACCTAAGCAGCAAGATACTGCAGCAGCGATGAAGTTTTCTGTTGACAAAATAAATCTTGATCGTATAAAATTTACATATCAGGATGAAGTTATAGCTAGTGATATAGATTTCTATTTAGGCCATTTTGATACCCGTATTAAAGAATTTGATTTGGATAAAATGAAATTCTCACTACCGAAAATTGTGATGTCAGGTGTTAATGCTAAAATAATTCAGCGGAAACTCCCATTAAAGAATGAAAGTGCTGCAAAAGTAGAGAAAGACAGTAATGAACCTTTTAAGCTGGATTTAAAACTTAAAACCATTGATTTTTCAAAGATCAGGGTTAATTACCAAAATGATGTTTCTGCCTTAAAATCAGATATAAACATAGGTAAGTTATTAGCGGAAGTTGATTTTCTAAATTTGAATAAACAACGGGTTTCGATTAAAAATTTATCTCTTAATAATTCCAGCTCACTTATTGTTTTAGGTAAATCAACCGGAGCTAAAGTAGTTGCAAAGCAAACAGAACAGGAAGTAAAAGCACAATTGAATAATGGTTGGCAGGTAAGTGTTGCCAATATAGATTGGGGTAATAATAATTTACAATTCGACAACTTTAACCTTCCTCAAAAAAAACTTGGAATAGATTACGCCCATTTAGGAATTTCAAATCTCAATGTAAAAGCACAGAATTTTTATTATAGCTCAGATACTATATCGGGTAATATTGGTAATATCAGTTTCAGTAATAAAAACGGGTTTGTGCTTAATCAATTGCGCACCAATTTCCTGTATGATCCAACCGGGGCTTATCTGGATAAATTATATATTAAAACTCCGCAAACTACACTTCAAAATTACATAAGTGTAAACTATCCATCATTGGAAAGCATCAGCAAAAATCCCGGATCAATAACTATTAAAGCAGATTTAATCAATAGCCAGCTTAGTTTTAAGGATATTTTAACCTTTGTGCCTACGCTTGCAGGTACTGATCCATTTAAAAGTGATCCGAATGCGGTTATTAAAATAAATGGAAATGTAAACGGTAAACTCGCAGATTTAAATATTCCTAAACTTGAAATTTCCGGTCTTTTAAACACTCGTATTAAAACCTCTGCGCATATTACCGGGTTGCCAGATATGAACAAAGCAAACTTCAATATCCCTCTTCTGGAACTTTCCTCTTCGCAGCAAGATTTAAACAAATTAATAGGTAAAGGTAAAATACCGGCTAATATCCGGCTACCCGAAACTTTTAATTTAAAAGGCGATTTTAACGGAAGCATCAGCAGTTTTAAAACCAATATGCAATTAAGCTCCACTTACGGCTCTGCAAAAGCAATTGCCCAAATGAATTCCGGGAAACGTAAGGGAGCCGAAGTATTTAACGCCAATGTACAACTTAATGACTTTAATGCTGGAAGGTTAATTAAACAGGAAAAAAATATTGGAAAGATAACAGCAACAGCAAAAGTTTCCGGCACTGGGACAAATCCAAAAAATATGTCAGCAAAGTTTAGTGGAGAAGCACAAAAAGCGGAACTGAAAGGATATGCATATAGAAATCTTGTATTTAACGGGAATATCGCTAATCAAAATGTAACAGCTTTTGCTAAAATAAATGATCGCAACATTAAACTAACTTTAAATGCAAAAGCAAATATTAAGGAAACTTATCCTGCTATAAACTTTGTTTTAGATGTTGACAGTATTAACTTTCAGAAATTAAAATTATATAAAGAAGACCTTCGTTTCCGTGGAAAAATAGTAGCAAATATGCCTTCCACCAATCCAGACAGGTTAATAGGAACTGTTGATGCCAGTAATCTGTTGGTGGTTTCTAAAGGCAAACGTTACCAGTTAGATAGTGTGAGTTTAGCTGCAACCATCCAGAATGAAGAAAAAGATATTAGAATTCGGTCTGAATTTTTAACGGCGAATTTAACAGGGCAATATAAATTGACAGAAATAGGAAATGTATTTACTAATGAAATTAACAGGTATTTTAAAATTACAGATAAACAACGTTTACCTGTAAGTAGTCAACCCAACTTTAGTTTTGCACTTAAAGTAGTAAATAATCCTGTTTTACAATCATTTGTACCCCAGCTTACCCGCTTGGAAACTGTAAATATTACGGGAAGTTATGAGGGCGAAGGCAATTTAAAAATAGATGGTAATATCCCTAAAATTGTTTATGCAGCTAACACTATTGACAGCGCCAGAATTAATATTATTACTGATGGACAGGCACTAAATTATTCGCTTAATGTCGATAAAATAAGTACCTCTTCATTACAGATAAATAAAACAAGTATAGAGGGCAAGGCACAGGATAATACCTTAAGCATTAATTTGAATGTAAAAGATAAAGAAGATAAAGATAAATATCGTATTGCAGGACTATTCTCTGTATTACCCAATCAGTATCAGTTCAGCTTAACTCCCAATGGTTTAATGCTAAAATATGATCCCTGGACAGTAAGTGAAGATAACGCGATATTATTTGGCAAAGCAGGTATTTTAGCCCGTAATTTCCAGATATCACAAGGCGGGCAGAGCTTGGCCGTAAACAGTAATCCGCAACAGCCCAATGCCCCCATTACAGTTGATTTTACAAAATTTAAAATAGAAACCTTTACAGCAATTTCGGAAAAAGATTCACTTCTTGTTGGCGGAACAATTGACGGAAATGCGGTGCTCAGCAACCTGAATACTAATCCTGTTTTTACATCAGATCTGATGGTTAGAGATTTTAATTTCCGTACCGATACTGTGGGTGATATTAGTTTAAAAGTAAATAATAAACAGGCAAATACCTATGCTGCAAACATCACTATTACAGGTAAAGGAAATGACCTGGCATTAGATGGAGAATATTATGTTCAGCCCGGCAATAAAAGTAGTTTTGATTTTGATCTGAACATTAAAAATCTTAACCTGGCTTCTATAGAGGGTTTTACAATGGGTAATTTAAAGCAGGCAAGTGGGAGCATAAATGGCAAATTAAAGCTGACAGGAACTACGGCCGCACCAGCAGTAAGAGGAGATATTAACTTTAACCAAGCCGCATTTAATGTGGCTAAACTGGATGCTTACTATCGCATTGATAATGAAAAGATAAACTTTGATGCAGACGGAATTCAATTTAATACTTTCACATTGATTGATTCTGTTGGTAATAAAGCTGTGCTGGATGGTAAAATTTACACCAGGAATTTTATGGATTATCGTTTTGCACTTAATCTGACTACTGATAATTTCAAAGCCATGAGCAGTTCTAAAAAAGACAATAAGCTTTTTTATGGTGATGTATTTTTAAGCAGCAATCTGCGTATTCGCGGAGACATGAATAAGCCTGCGGTAGATGGTTCGGTAAAAATTAACGATAAAACAGCATTGACTGTTGTTCTTCCACAGCGTAATCCTGGTGTGGTGGAACGTGATGGTGTGGTAGAATTTATAGACAAAGATAATCCCGAAAATAATAAGACTTTCACATCTGGTTTAGATACCTTAAACAAAAGCCAGATCAAAGGGATAGACGTATCAGTTAATATTGAAATAGACTCAAATGCGGTATTGAGTTTAATTGTGGATGAATTAAACGGAGATTTTTTAAGAGTGCAGGGAGCGGCAGAATTAACCGCAGGTATGGACCCCAGCGGTAAAGTAAGCTTAACAGGCACTTATGAATTAGCTAAAGGCTCTTATGAACTTTCGTTCAACTTTTTAAGAAGGCGCTTTGAAATACAGAAAGGAAGTACCATAACCTGGACAGGCGAACCAACCGCAGCCAATGTAGATGTAACCGCCGTTTATACAGCAAACACATCCCCTTTAGATCTGGTAGAGAATCAACTGGGAGATATATCCGCAACTGTCCGCAATACCTATAAACAGAAACTTCCTTTCGAAGTATTATTAAATATGAAAGGAGAACTGTTAAAACCAGTTATTACCTTTGATATACACCTTCCTTCTGAAAAGAATTTACGTGTATCAAAAGACATTCTGAATACCGTAGAAACCCGCTTAACCCAATTAAAAGCAGAACCATCCGAACTAAATAAACAAGTTTTCGCCTTGCTTTTACTTAATCGTTTTGTTGGCGAAAATCCATTTGCAAGCAGCGTCGGCGGAAGTGGTGTAGAATCCATTGCCCGTAACAGCGTCAGTACTATTCTTTCAGATCAACTAAATAAACTTGCCGAAAATCTGGTGCAAGGTGTAGATCTTAATTTTGACCTGGTATCAAGCGAAGATTACAGCACGGGTGCTATGAAGAATCGTACGGATCTAAATGTAGGCCTCTCTAAACAACTATTAAATGACCGTCTTAAAGTAAGTATTGGCAGTAATTTTGAGCTCGAAGGATCAACAAACACTAACCGGGGTTTAAGCAATATTGCAGGTAATATAGCGCTGGATTATAAACTATCAAAAGACGGCAGGTATATGCTGCGTGCCTACCGCAGGAATGAATACCAGGGAGTAGTAGATGGGTATATTATTGAAACAGGCGTTGGCTTTGTTATAACCTTAGACTATAATAAGTTTAAAGAGATATTTTCCCGTAAAAAAGATAATGAAAAAGAAGATCAAAAAGAAAATCAGTTGATTAATACCGACAATTAATGCTTAAGGGAACATTATTTTTTATATTTATTACACTAAGTCTGTTATTTGCAGCAGGCTGTGGTCCTGCTAAATATTTGCCTAAAGGCGAAAAACTATATACAGGTGCAGATGTAAAAGTGCAAGGTGATAGTATTAAAAAGAAAGAAGTCAAAGCATTGAGGGCAGAACTTAAAAGTGTATTAAGGCCCAAACCAAATACTTCTTTTCTTGGCTTTAGATATAAACTTTGGATATATAACATTGCCGGAACTGTTAAAAAACCGAAAGGATTTCGTAACTGGTTAAAAAACAAAATAGGAGAACCCCCTGTTTTGGAAAGCACTGTTAACCTGGAAAAGAACCAAACCATTTTAAAAAACCGTTTAGAAAATAAAGGTTATTTTCAATCTGTAGTTACCAGTAATATGGTTTCTAAAAAGCATCAGGCTAAAGCAAAATATGTGGCCAATACGGGCCCGCAATATAAAATTAATACAGTTTCATTCCCTTCTGATTCCGGTGCTTTAGAGCGTGCTATAACCGCAACGGCTGATAAAACCCTCTTAAAACCCGGCGATGCTTATAACTTTGATGTGATACGTGGCGAACGAAACCGAATAGACCAGATATTAAAAGAACAGGGTTTTTACTATTTCGGACCAGATTACCTCCTTGTTCAGGTAGACAGTACTGTTGGTAAACATTTGGTAAATTTATATGTAACAGTAAAACCTGCAACACCTAATATTGCCCGCAAAGTTTACACCATTAACAATATTTACATCTACCCTAATTATAGCTTAAAGCAAACCCGGGCAGATACCAGTAAAACTAATGCTGTTTTTTTCGATAAATTTTATATTATTGATCAAGACAGCACTTTTAAGCCGACTATATTTAGCAGGTCTATATTTTTTAAACCCGGTGATGTATATAATCGGGCAGATCATAACCTTTCACTAAACAGGTTAATTACCCTGGGCCCCTTTAAGTTTGTAAAAAACCGCTTTGAAACTGTAACTGATAGTACTAAACCCCAATTAGATGCTTTTTATTATTTAACCCCTTTACCCAGAAAATCCTTGAGAGCAGAAATTTTAGGAACTACCAAATCTAATAATCTCACCGGTTCAGAATTATCCGTCAGCTGGAAAAACCGGAATGCTTTCAGGGCTGCTGAGCAATTAAGTATACGGGCCTACGGAAGTTTTGAAGTACAGTTAAGCGGAAATCAGTCCGGTTATAATACTTACAGAATAGGTAGTGAAGCCACCCTGTCTATTCCCCGTTTTGTAATCCCATTTTTTAAATGGAATACAACTGGCGCTTTTGTCCCCCGGACTAAATTTAGCTTAGGATATGAGTTAGTCAATAAAAGTAAATTATATTCCTTAAACTCGTTTAAAGCTCTTGCAGGCTACAACTGGAAAGAAAATAGCCGTAAAGAGCATGAGCTAAATCTTCTTAGTATTAATTATGTTCAGCCTGCCAACCTGACCGACCTGTTTAAGGCAAGTTTGCCTGCAAATCCGGACCTTCAAAAAATTATTGATAAGCAATTTATTATAGGAACCACCTACTCTTTTACCTACAATAATCAAACTCAAAATACCCGCCGTAACAGCATGTATTTTAATGGAAATGCCGATTTATCAGGAAATATTTTAGGCCTTGCTACCGGGGCTAATTATAAAGAAGGAAAAGTTTACTCCCTTTTTGGAGCTCCATTTTCGCAATATATCCGCCTGGATGGCGATTATCGTTATTACCTTAAACTCGGCTCAAATTCCGAACTGGCTAACCGGGCTACGGTTGGTTTCGGTTACCCTTATGGAAATTCTTCTGAACTCCCATTTACTAAACAATTTTTTGTAGGCGGAAGTAATAGTATTCGTGCATTCCGCTCACGTTCTGTTGGTCCCGGAACTTATTATGATGCCCAAAAGAAACCCACAGATTTTCTCGCTGACCGGGCCGGTGATATTAAAGTAGAATTTAATTCCGAATATAGAACCAAGCTTGTTGGCCGTGTTAACGGGGCCCTTTTCGCGGATGCAGGTAATGTTTGGTTATATAATGAAGACCCCAATAAACCAGACTCTAAATTCACGAAAAACTTTATGAATGAATTAGCCGTAGGAACCGGACTGGGCCTGCGCTTTGATCTCTCTTTCCTCATATTACGTACCGACCTGGCATTTCCTATTCGTAAACCCTGGTTGCCTAAAGGCCAGCGTTGGGTATTTAACCAAGTTGATTTTACAGACAGCCAGTGGAGAAGAGAGAACCTGATATTTAACCTGGCCATTGGTTATCCTTTTTAATTCCTTGTCCCTGGATTACGGCTAAGTAAGTACTTATTTTCTAATCTATCCTCAGCACAATTCATGTTATGTTTTTATTTTAAAGACTTAAAACTGGAAATTTAGTATTACGAGTTACAAATTTGACTGTAACCTTTCCAAATTTAATTTTAGTGTTTCCAAGTTTTACTTCGGTGGTTCTAAATTTGTATTTTTCTTGGGAGAGCCCTGTGCTACCAAGCAGTCATCTTGCTTATTAAGCAGGCAATTTTTCGAGAAGTTCCGCTGCCCCTTTAGCCAATCGCGATGAACTTTTTGCCAGAGAGATAAGAATGGGCCGGGCATAATCCAAGTGATTTAAAAACCAAGCTTTGGCCTGTGTTTTTGCCTTGGATCTCATGGTCATATACAGAGCAAGCTCAGTGGTAACAGGTGATTGGATACGGCCTAAACACTCCAGAATAAACCGTTGTGCTTCGCCAGGTGGTGTCAGATGATGATCCAGATGCCAAAGCCCGAGCTCAATACGATAAACCTCTTCTCCTCCCAAGAATACCAGACGGGGATCTGGAATAGTATACCAACTCTTGGCCTGATCAGCTAGGCGGGCAGCTTGTACCAGTTCCGGTTCTGCCTGTACAACGGGACGTGGTGGGCTGACAATTTGATCACCGCGGACAATATCAAAGCCACAGTTCATGGCCTTTTGTTCTACCAGATCAATATGTTCCTGAAGGACACGCCGACGATGAAGTTCTATACGATAGCCTTCCGGGTTCTCATCATAGAGAAAGCCTAAAGCCCGCTCTGGAGACACAGAAAGGTCAATTTTCGCTGTAGTAATGTCAAAGCCACGGCTCGCTTCTTTCAACACAAGATCCCCCAAGCTCTTTAACTGTGCAATCATTTGTTTCCGATCGGCAGGCAAAAGTCGCATTGAAATGAAACAGAGTGCCTCAATCGATTCTCGCACAAAGTGTGGATGGGAGATCCATTTCTCAATCGGAATACTTTCAAGTCCTTCAATAATAGCTCTTGCTACCAGGTCTAGGCCCATTAAAGCCTC
>JBASZP010000482.1:0-6328 GCA_049660965.1 Daejeonella sp.
CAACAAACCTCATTGCCATGCCGGTTATAGTAATGTAACCGGCATTGGTATTTTATGGCAGCAGCCTTGCGTCGCACATGTTAACTGCAACGCTACGAGGAACGAGTGGCTGTTGCACTTCATCCCGCCTTTAGCGGGACTTGTACAGCAACGCGGGTCTGAGCAGAGAGAGTTTGTGGTTGGTGGTTTGTGGTTGGTAGTTTGTAGTTGCTCCGCTATTGATGCTGTCATCCTGCGCCTGTCGAAGGATGATAAACGAATTCATTCTGTCACCCTGAGCTTGTCGAAGGGTGTGCAAAAATAAAACTGTCGCCCTGAGTTTATCGAAGGGTGGTCAACACAACTAACCTCCCGCCTTCGACAGGCTCAGGCTGACAGCGATATTGTGTTACGGAAAAGAGGCAGCGATAAAACTTTGTGCAACTATGTGTCTTCTTTGTGCAGCACTGTGATACCAAAAAAGCTATTACACAAAGTTTCACAAAAAAGGCACAAAGGCTCACAAAGAAATTTGCAGAAAGCACTGTATTATAAGATACATTCCTTAACTTCAAATCTCACACCGGTTAAGCAACTCCCAAATTAGTAGATGGCATTAAATTGTATTTGCAATTAAAAAGTAATAACAAAGTTTTTGTTTCCTTCCGTGAAAAAATCACTTTAAAAATTCAGATTATCATATAAATAAGCCAAGATTATTGACAATGAAACAAATATTATTCCTGATATTGATTATACTTTCCATAACAAATTGTGTAAAGGCTCAAAGTTTGCGCAAGCAAACACGAGAATTTATTATGGAAATTTATAAAGTGCATAGCAGCCCTGCAGAGCCATTTATTTACACGAAGGGTATTGATTCATACGAAAAAAAAGAAATCATCGAAGCTCTTGAGAAAACTGATACACTAAAAAAATGGAGGAAGGTTAATGGAAATTTAAAGGTTATAGATTCTCTGGTTTTATCGACAAAAGAAAAAAAATATATTATAAACAAATTAGAAAGAGCGTCTGATATAAGTTTGTGGGATCAGTTCAATTTTCCACATTCATTTACAATTTCTCAGGACACTGTAACGGCTATTTTTAAAGACATAAACCGTGGCTGGAACTATTTCCGAAATACTTATGGCAGTAGTTTTAATAGCTTTACGATTCCGATCTTTTTCAGAGATAATAAATTATGTGCTTTCTATTACGACAATAGTTGTGGCAGACTGTGCGGAGAAGGGGTATTTGCAATTTATAGACAAGAAAACAAGCACTGGGTAAGATGGTTTACAATTTATGAATGGGTTAGTTAAAAAGTTAACGTTGGTATTTATAAAACAAAACTTTCCGATAAATGAATTTATTACCATAACAAACAATCAAACGCAAAAGTATAATTCATGAAACACCTTCTAGTTGTAATTTCTGTTTTTTTGCTTAAGTCTACTGACAAGCCTTATTGCACCTGCTTGCCACTGACAATAGAAGAAAAAATTAATGGTGCCGAAATTATATTTGAAGGTAAAGCCCTAACTATTGACACTATACTTTCTGTACAAAAAACAGATATTTATAACGATGACGGGTCAAAGAAAGAATATCTGCGCCCCATCGAGATGACTCGAACTAAATTCGAAGTAATCAAAAAAATAAAAGGAAAAGAGAAATCAGATTTTATATCAATCTATTCGACGCTCAGATGCTGCATGTGTGGCTTTACTTTCTGGAAAAATTCCACCTACATTGTTTATGCCAATTCTGAGTATATAACTGTAAGTACAGAAAAAGAAATAACATGGGATCAACAAAAACTTAGCCGCTTACAACTAGATACAACAAAAAAATTTTCAACAACCACTTGCACAGGAACTGAGGAATACAACAAAAAGACATTTGAAGAGGTTATCAAAATTCAAAAAATAAAAAATAGTGGCTAACTTACTGTCTATCGCCATGGTTCGTGTCTCACGAACCATTCACTCACTTAAATAAGGTTCGTGAGAACACGAACCTTGGCAGGGGGTATGGCCTCAAACTACCTGAAAAGAAAGACATGCAATATTTCCCAATTTTTCTTCTGATAACAATCGGTTTGGTACTCATGGCAAGGCCCTTAACAGTTTTGTTTCATGAACTTGGACATGCAATTCCTGCAATATTGCTAACAAAACAAAAGGTGACGATTTATATTGGGTCGTATGGCGACCCCAAAAAGAGCATCAAAATAAATTTAGGTCTTTTAACTATTTTCTTTCGTTATAATCCTTTCGCATGGCGGCTTGGACTTTGTGTTCCGTCCGCAAAATCAGTTTCTATTAACAGACAGATTATTTATACTTTAACAGGCCCTATTGCCTCTTTAACAATTTCGATAATAGCCAGCTTTTTCAAATTTACTTATGACCTTTCGGGGCTTTTGAATTTTTTTCTTATTGTATTTATCAGCTCAGCTTTTTTTGACTTTGTTGCGAATCTGATACCTAATAAAGCCCCAATTAAGTTGTATGATGGCAGAATAACATACAACGATGGTTATAAACTAAAACAACTCTTTTACCATAAACGAGCACCCAAGGAATATTCAGAAGCTGTGGAATTATATAATGAACAAAAATTTGCACATGCTGCAGTTTTATTTGAGAAACTACTTTCAAACTCAAAAGACGAAAACATTTACCGCTTAGCCATCAACTCTTACCTGCAAGACAAAAACTACAGCAAAGCAAAAGAAATTTCAGATGCTTTTGCTCTAACAGAAAAAATGAATTCAGATGATTTAGCAAATTTTGCATTATCATATTCCCAACTTGGCTTACACGATGAAGCTTTGAAAATTTATGATAAGTCATTACAATTAAATCCTGACAATAAATATTCATTGAACAACAAGGGATACACTTTAAACCTCATGAACAAATACGAGGAAGCAATTTCGCTTTTTAACAAATGTATTGAGATTGACAAAGAATTTGCCTATTCATACAACAACAGAGGTCTGGCAAAAATTAAGTTAGGCCGGGCAGAAGAAGGGCTGCAAGACATCAACCGCTCTTTTGAGCTTGACCCAGACAATTCTTACGCATATATGAATATGGGCATATACCATTTTGACAATGGAGAATTTGATAAAGCTTTACAAAATTTTTTGAAAGCAAAGGAACTAGACAATTGTACATATATGATAGAAAAATACATATTGGACACTAAAAACATAATAAAGAAAAATATATCAGAAGTTATTAGTAATGCCAATAAAGAGGATTAACACACAAAGCTCAGCTTCAGTTCTTAATATTTAATTTTATCAAAAAATAATGTAGCGGGTTCAGGCTGAAGAATATAAAACTTCCACCATTAGCAAATCTGCTGGTCAGGATCAATAAAGTCACAATACATGAAATTAAAAATCCATAGCCGGGGCTCGTGCTTCATGAACAATAACCAATTTATATCATATTTCTATTGACACAAAAAACTGATGCCAGGCGCTTAAAACCGAATTTGTTTAATTGAAATTCAAGCTACATAAAGAATTATTAAAACCATTAAAGTTACCAATGGTAATTTTATTAATTAGCCTTGTATATATATACCTTTTTGAGGCTAATAGATTTGTTTTGCTTTTGCTGATGTGCGCTTTGCTTTTAATAACTAAGCAATGTTTTAAAATCTGGAGGCACAGAACTAAAAGTAAGTATTATGAGAAGCAGATTGATTTGCCAATTGTTTTAAATGAGAACTATTTACAGTTTCCAGACGGATATTATTTTAAGTTTGGAACACCCGATAACATGGAAAAAATTTTTGCAAACAGAATAAATGCCTTTTTGCCAAATATATTTCCATTGGCTTTTATTATTGATAACAAAGAAATAGTATTTCTCGGCAAATTAACTGAGTCGGAAATTTCACCTTTTTGTTTGAATAATAATATACCAAAACTGGTAATGGAAGATATTTGGGAAAGGATAAACAGACCTTACCTTGATACGGAATTTGATGAAGAAGAAAAAATTGCAAACGATATGGTCTTATTTAAAAATGGCATCGAGAGTACAGAGCTTTCATCTATCAGGAAGAAAGTAAAGATGACTATGATCAAAAACTATTATGCATGGGCATGGGTTTATCTCGGTCAATACGATTATCTTTCATGGACTATTCTTACTAATAAAAAATACTGGTGGACAATGGATATTGCTTTGAGAGGTTTCAATTCAGTACAAATAAAAACACCCCCACCTAAGCATAGTTTGTAAATTTAAAAAACGAAACTCAGCGTACGGCTTTGCCTACGCTGTTTCTTACTGTAGCTTTTAGCTACTATTTACAGCAGCAACTAACAGCGCTGAGAAATGTGCTACCGCACAAGTGTGCGACGCAACCACTGCCCCACCCGCTTACCAATGCTGGTTAACAAAATTGCCATCGCCATGGTTCGTGTCTCACAAACGATTCACTCACTTATATAAGGTTGCTGAAGTAAAGAACCATGAAACAGCATTTACAAAAAAGAAAATCAGTTTTATATTTACATAGAAATTTCAAAAAAACCGGGGCGGGTTTGCAAGCCCAGAGAAAACTCAATTTAAAACATCCGTAATGTTTACATTAGAACAAATTAAAGTAGCTCACAGCAAAGTTAAATCAGGCGCAGACTTCCCCTCTTACATAAAAGAAATTAGAGGGTTGGGGGTTACCCATTATGAAGCATACGTTAATGACGGGCACATAGACTATCACGGCACCAACAATTTTACAGCAAAAGTGCCGGCAAACTATGACGCGATAGCTATTGCTGACACGGCAAAAGAAGAAGACTTTAAAGCAGCATTACTGGCGCATCAACAAGGAAAAACGGATTTCCCGACCTTCATTAAAATGTGTGCTGGCGTTGGTATTGAAAAGTGGGTAATTTCTATGGAGAAAATGACCTGTACTTATTATAACAAGGCAGGCGATGAAGTTTTGACAGAACAAATTCCGGAATAAAAGCCACTTGTAAACGGGTGTTTATGCCAAACGCATGTACTATTTCAAATTTTTTTTTGAGACATGAACTTTAGTCATATCGTTTTACTGATACTGGGTTGCTCATTTGTTTTGTTAGCAAAGCAACTGGCAAAACTACTTCCGCTTAGAATTTGGGTTTCAGGCGTAACATTAAAACCCGCAGTTTCAAGAGTCATCATTATTATAATCGGGTTGATACTAATTTATATTTCTTTGCTGACTGGTGGAATATTTTCATAGTCCTCATACATTGTAGTGTGTACGTTTAAAAAGCAATACTGCATCAAACACATAAAATTTAAACCCGAGTAACTTATTTTAAATCCCATTCCGGCTGAGTAAAGCGATGCCGCTGAAGGGTGCCCCGAAAGCGGTGCACAAACCAACTCGGGGTTTACAACGAGCAACGGCTGTTGCCCAAATTGCTGTGGCTGGTTACCAATAAACACATACTCTATACTAAGCGTAGCGTATGATTTTAAAATAACAACACTGCACGAGGCTTTGTATGCGTGGTTCTTTTTTGTAGCTTTCTGCCACCAACTGCTGCGGGCAGTGCGTTAAACCGGCAAATCTTTTTTTTGAATGAGACTACTTAATATTTTGATGATACTGTCCATCTTTGCTATTGCTTGTAAAAAAAGCAACCCGGCAGCCTCCCCCACTTACACCGACCCGTTTACAATTGTTAAAAACAAAATTTACCATTACAATAATCAGGTGCAGTTAATTGGCGCCAATGCGTTTCATGTATTTGGTGCCGGCGGAACTGATATGAACGGCTGGAATATAGATATAGCCCGTGAATTTGTTGGTAATATGGTGGAACAACCTTTAACGGGTTTTCCGGTACAAGATGCAACAGGCGCCTATCTGCATTCGCTGCAGGCCGTTGTTGACAGTAACCGGGCCAATAAGAGAATTAGTATTATTTGCCCTTTCAGTTGGAACGGAAGCGACTCCACCACTTTTAGTGGCAAAACACCCACCCAAACATATTGGTGGAATGATTTTAAAACAAAACTAAAACAATGGGCGGCGCATTTTAAAAATCAACCGGATGTTTGGATAGAAGTATGGAATGAGCCCTACCGCTACGACCGGGCTGATGGATACACCGATGATAGCTGGCTGAATACAATGAAGGAGTTGGTGGCGCTGATACGCAACGAAGGAAATAATAACGTCATTGTAATTCCCTGCGCAGAACAAGGACAGGATGAAAGCGTTTTAAACAATAAAGGAGCACTGTTATTAAAGGATCAAAAAAACATTTTGTTTGACATACATGCCTACGAGAAATGGCTTTTAGTGGCCGGTACTG
>JBASZP010000483.1:0-2906 GCA_049660965.1 Daejeonella sp.
TTTACCCGAAAAACGACCATTTCCTTAAACTCTTCAATCGATTGGTAACAATATCAAAAACGCCAGGCTAGAAAGAAAGCTGCTAATTAAAACTGTTATCGGACTATTGCATATTGATAGGGAGACTCTTCGCTGTTGGGAGATGGGAGTATATGAACCCCGAGTACAACACTACCCTGCTATCATAGCTTTTCTTGGATATGATCCTTTACAAATAGATACAAATACCCTTGCCGGGAAGATAAAGAGATACCGTTACCTTAACGGTTTAACGCAGGATGATTTGGCTGAACTGCTGCATACTGACCGATCTACTGTTTGGCAATGGGAAACCAACAATCGGCAACCCATACCAATCTGCCGAAAGAGAATTTTAGACCTTGTAAATGGTATCTAAACGGAGCATATTATATTTGTTTAAAAAGTAGTTATGGATGAAAATTTACATTTAGGAATTGGAACCAGGCTTCAGCATACCCAGATGGGGCCGGGAGTGATTGTTGGGATTCGGTATGCAACATATTTAATCTCCTTTATCAACCATGGGATAAAAGAGATAGACAAAACAGATTCTCACCTGGAAGAAGTTATTCCTGAAAATGTATCAGAGGAGTTGGAAACCAATAGTGACATTGAAAAGTCGCTTCTCAAAATATTACGTTTGTGGAATGGTGTATCAGAAGTGGTACCCTTAGGAGAGCGTTGGATTGGCGGAACTATGCTACTGCAGCCGGCCGACAAATCATTAAAGCCCAAAGAAATTCCGGTGGCTGACTTTTTTCATAAGATAGTGATGCTTCGAGACAGACTTAGGGTTTTGGAACAGAATATCAACAGCAACAAGAAATTGACTGATGAGGATAAGGTTAATATTCAGCAGTATATTACCCGGTGTTATGGTTCCCTTACAACGTTTAATGTGTTGTTTAAGAATAAGGAGCAGTGGTTTGTGGGGGAGAAGGGATCAAAGGATGAATGATTTGAACGCAAATGTTTATGAATACGATTAAATTAGCCAAAAAGAGGTCCTTAATTATTGTAGATCTGATAATAATAGTATCCCCCAAATTATTAAGGTTCTCGTCGAACTAATTTAGTTAAATTCAATAAATTAGTGAGGTTTATGAGAAATTCTTGATAATAATTTGCTTACAAAATTAAACGTTGGTGAAGACTGACCTTTCTTTGGAATTTTGTCCAAATATTCAGGGTAACTTAAGTACAATGGAGTATTTTTGGACAGCCTTAATGCAGAGAATCCATTATCTAGCGACCAACCAACCCATCGAACATCGACTATGTCAATGTTTAAATTTTGTCTATTTAATAAAATAAGTTTTGCTAAGAATTTTTTCCATTCTTCTTCATTTAAAAGTCCGTCAAAGTAGGCATGATATGATCTTCCTGACTTAAATAAATAAATATCGTAATTAAAATAATTTTGAAGTTTTCTTAAGCT
This sequence comes from Daejeonella sp., assembly GCA_049660965.1. Taxonomy (GTDB): domain Bacteria; phylum Bacteroidota; class Bacteroidia; order Sphingobacteriales; family Sphingobacteriaceae; genus Daejeonella. The sequence goes on from JBASZP010000483.1 coordinate 1,460, forward strand.
TTCAAATATCTCTTCGTTAGTCGGATTTGAAAAGTCTATTTGTGGTAGATGATATTTTATCCCGTTTGATTCGACTAGGGAATGAATCGCTAGCTCTTCATCTGGCTTTAAATTTCTTAATAAGACTTCGAATTCTCTAAAAAGCGGTTTTATATCAGTGATGGTATTTATATCTCTTGCTTTGGTGATTCCTTGTCCAGGTTCCCCATTTACATATTTGCTATAGAAAATTGTAATAGGAATTTTGCTTTTAAAACAAGTAAATCGAATAAGCTTCGATATTGGCGAAATACTTCTTATTTTTTTATAAGGTAATGCCATATAATATATTATAAGTTTCTATAACATAATTGTCTGTCATACCTGCAATATAGTCAACAATTAGGTGTGCTCTATAAAACCACTCGTATTCTATGAATTTTTCATCTCCTCCGTATTGCTCTTGACACCTTTTAATTTCATTTTTGTATGCTTCCACATATTTGTCGGGCAACATATTAAATAATCTCCAGTGGACATCCAACCCTGCTCCTAAGATATTTTCAATACTATCTTTTGACAGTATTAGGTTATTAAAGCGTCTATAGTCTAGTTCAAGTAATGCTCTAAATTTTTTTAATAATCCTAATATTGCGTGATATCCGGCTAACTCTTTATTCTCTACTTCTCGGGATCTAAACAAGTATTTTCTAGAAAGAATTTTTAAACAATTTAGAAGTTTACCCTCACCACTTGACTTATCAATTAGTTCTGTAAATTCTCCCGCAATAATGTTTTCATGATTATTTAAAAATCTTTCTATCGCATGTTTTTCAAAACTTCTTATAGCTTCAATTTTAAAACTAAAAAAATCTTCTCTAGTGCTTTTCCCGACAATTAGATCACTATAAAGTTTAGGCATCTGATCAAACTTAGTTTTGCATTCTTCAAATAGCTTTTCGAAGAAAAAATTCGATGTAATAACTCTTTTTTCAATACCGTCTTCGATATCACTTAAGCAATATGAAATATCATCAGCCGCTTCCATTATATAAGTTAACGGAAATCTTGTGTCTATTTTAAGAAAGTCTCTAATTTTCTGTATTTTTTCGGCCTCCGAATAAAAATATCCAGCTTTGCGAGTTAGATGATTCGATTTATTGACTTCGGCTGGTTTGACATTATATTTAATTATTGAGGCAATTTGACTATAAGTAAGATTTAATCCACAATCTTCCGAAAAAGAGTTAGGGAAATCTTGAAGTTTTGTTACTATCCTAACGCCTTGTGGGTTTCCATCAAAATGAATAAAATCCTTTATAAGAAAGTTGATGTCTACTAAAGTATCTATTCTGGTTTTTTCTATGCCAGTTGAAGTGTGAAACACATCTTTCCAGTTATCAACAAACCACTTTTTGATGGAGTCTTCAGCAAAATGACCAAAGGGGGGGTTACCAATGTCATGAAG
>JBASZP010000484.1:0-9886 GCA_049660965.1 Daejeonella sp.
ATTCTGATAGGTGACAGTATATGGAACAGGAGTAGTCCCGTTCTCATTAAGAATAATGTTATTAATGGTTTGCCGGTCAATGGCGACAGGAAAATTTATTTTTATAGCAGGTTCTTGTGAAATATCATAAAGCGCAGATGATGCATCCAGGTTATTTACCTTAATATAATTAGCAGAAAATGCCTCGGGCACAGGTAAAGGCGTAACAGGCGTATTATTCTTTTTACAGGAGAATAAGAACAATAAGGGAAATAATAAAAATAAATAATTTCTCATGTAAGCTGCCTGTATATTAGTTAAAAATAGAGGCTACCCAATGTTAAGGGCAGCCTCTGGTATGTTTACAATAAATTATCTTCCGGCAGTCCCTAAATCAAACAATGCTTTAATTTCAATATCTGAAAGTGATTTATTAAATACACGTATATCATCAATTACAGCAGTTGCCTTTGGCATCCAAGTATCTCTAACAGGAGCGCCAGCGAATCCAATATCTGTAGCTGCAAGACTACCAACAACCGCTTTACATGGTACTCTCATTACTAAAGGACCTGTTGTTCCTCTATTATCATAAGCTCCTATAGATACATTATTACCGAAAATTTGAAGTTTATGAGTAGAAGCATCCCATCTTACTACATAATGACACCATTTACCAGCAGATTTAAATACACCAACTGGTGGAGTTCCTTTTGGGTCAGGCCTGTTATCTTGACCATTGTTTACTCCATTTTCAGATGAAAGGTAATTTGCTTTCAACACTAAAGTATCAGAAGCAGGTACAAACCACGCTGTTTCTACATTTGAACCTAAATTGCCCCAGGGTTCTACTACATCAGTTGGAATAATCCCAAAGAGTGAAGTAAATGTAGTTCCAGTATTTTTTACATTTACCCACATGCTAACTGTATAATTAGACAAAGAGTTAGCTGTATTAATATTAGCAATAGCAGGAAACACAAGGGCTCCATCTGCCAAGTTAAGCGCTTTCCCAATCTGCCCGGTAACAAAACTAACTCCTCCGTAAGAAGTAGGAGCTGTATTAGAGATTACTTCATTTTTAGTGTCATCAAAACTCCAATGGGCTTTTAAATTTGTTATTGCAACTTCATTAGAATTATTATATCCTCCAATTTTAGGAAGAGTTGGATCTTCTGTTTTGTTTTTTGAACAGCCATTAAAGGTGAATGCTGTTAATAGCAAGCCGCCGGCAAGCAATGCATACATACTGTTTTTTGTCTTTTTCATGATTAATTTGTTTAATTGATTTGAGTTAAATTGATTTGTAATATATTATTTTTAATTGTAAGGCGTTATTAATATCCCGGGTTCTGAACTAATTTACCCCCGCTTAAGTCAACCTGTGATTGCGGAATAGGAAACACTTCATGTTTACCATCCACAAATTGTTTCCCGGCCGCCCTTAAAACCGTTCCTGCCCTGTTTTGGCGTACCAGGTCAAAAAAGCGGTCTTCTTCCATAGCCAGTTCTGCACGCCGTTCTTTCCATATCGCCTGCTTAAGTAAGGCTTTATCATTAATATCTACAGCAGCCAGTCCGGCACGGACCCGTACTTTATTAAGCGATGTTAATGCCTGCATAGTCATTCCCAACTCATTTGCTGCTTCAGCATTTATTAATAAAATATCCCCTAAACGCAATACCCTTCTGTTTTGATCTTTTGGATCAGCTCCGCAAATTTTCGGAATACTGGTCGGCTGATAGGCTTTTTGATTATACATAGGATTAGGAGCCGTATCAAAAACCTTATCCCCTTCAGGAGTAGTTTCACCTTTAAATAAAATAGTTCCCTCTTTTCTTTTATCACCCGCTTCATACGAATCTGCCAGATTTTGCGATGGCGTATTAAATCCCCAGCCCCATTGTCCGCGTACAGATTGAATGTTGGTGTAATTATCCTGCAGGCCGCAATTAACATCCTGTTTCGTTTGTACTTCAAAAATGGATTCGCTGTTATTTTCTATCCTGAATATCTTTTCATAATCATCCATTAAAGTATAAGGTAAGGCTATCACCTGGTTTGTTAAGCTTAATACTTCTCCCCATTTATTCTGGTACATTTTTACTTTTGCCAGCATGGCTAAAGCCGCTCCGCGGGTTGCTCTCCCAACATCTGCACCAGCATAACTGATCGGTAATGTAGCAGCATCATTTAAGTCTTGTTCTATTAAAGCGTAAATTTCTTCTTTTGATGCTCTTGAAGGGTTTAATTCTTCGGCTGTCACAGGCAACTTATCCACTTTGGGTACGCCTCCAAAAGCTCTTACCAGGTTAAAATAATGGTAAGCCCTCAGGAATTTGGCTTCTGCAATTAAACGGCCCTTCAAGGTTTCATCCATAGTGATCTTAGGAATATTCTCTATGCACTGGTTGCTTAGGTTAATTCCTTCATACTGGCCTTTCCAAAAAACGTCAATCATCGCTTGTGAAGAAGTAAAGGTAAAATTATCATAATCATCTAAAAATCCGGAATCGCCGGGAGAGCTGCCTTTATCTGCATCGTCTGACGGGATGCTGGTAATGGCCAGCAACGGAAAACCGGATTCTGCCCAGATGTTTAAATGCCCGTAAATGGAATTCACGGCTTCAACTGCATCTTTAGGAGAGGTAAAAAATTGTTCATCTTTTTTCTTACCCTGCGGGTCCACATCCAGAAAATTCTGTTTGCAGGATACCCCTGATATCATCATTAAACTAATAAACAGGATAAGTCTATATGTATGAGATTGTTTCATGTTTTTTTATTTATGATTAATACTATAAACCGACTAACAATTAAAAAGTAACATTAACACCTGCGTTATATGTCGCAGAGAGTGGATAAACATTTAGATCAATACCCGAGCTTAGCGGATCGCCACCTACTTCCGGGGTAAAGCCTTTGTATTTAAAATAAGTATAAGGGTTTTGTGCGTTAAGGTATATACGGATTTTTTGTATGTTTAGTTTATTACTTATATTCTTAGCTAAGGTATAACCCAACTGGACATTTCTTAAACGGACATAATCTCCGCTTTCTACATACCAGCTATTTGTTTCCAGATCGGTACCAGCTAAATTAGCTGAAGGATAAGTATTGGATGTGCCCGGGCCATGCCAGCGGTTTTGATAAAAGTCCAGCGTATAATTTTCATTTCCGGAACGGATCACTTTGGTGGCATTATATACCTCTACACCTGCAACGCCCTGAATATCTAACTGAAGATCGAAGTTTTTAAATTCGAATCCGCTTGTAAAACCATACGTAAACCGGGGGTTAGGATTTCCAATGATCTGTTTATCTTTTTTATCAATTACGCCATCTTTATTCAGATCATGGTATTTAAACGAGCCGGCTTTTGCAAATGGCTGTGCAGAACCAACAGCTTCCGCATCGGTTTGGAAAATTCCATCTACCACATAGCCATAAAATGACCCGATCGGATCTCCTATCCGGGTAATATTAGTAAAAATTCCGCCTATTGGAAGGCTGCCGCCCAGAATTTCATTATTACCGGTTGCAATAGCTATTACTTGATTTTTATTGTAAGAGCCGTTTACACCCAGGTTATAATTCCAGGCTCCGGCCTGTGCTCTCCAGTTGGCTGCTAATTCAAATCCTGAGTTGCGAAAAGTTGCATAATTACCTTGTATGGAACTCCCTTCTACTCCGATAGAAGCTATAATAGGTATGGCAAAAATGGCATTTTCTGTATTTTTAATGTAGTAATCGGTATTTACTGTTAATCTGTTATTTAAGAAAGCCATTTCTAATCCTAAATCAGTTTCTTTCACTACTTCCCATACTAAAGTTTCTGAAGCCTTTTTATTAATATTGCTCCCCGGCCCAAAAGGCGTAGTATTAAAAATTCCTCCCACGCTTACTAAGCTTTGGGTCAGATTATCGGGTATTCCTGCATTTCCTAATTTACCCCAGCTTGCTTTAAGTTTTAAAAGATCAAAAATATGCTGTTTTTTCATAAATCCTTCATCACTTACAATCCATCCTAAGCCTATAGAAGGAAAATTATCAAACGGATTAGAAATAGGGAATTTTGACGCACCATCTCTCCGTAAGGTGGCTGTAAGAAGGTAACGGTCTTTAAATGCATAGTTTATTCTTCCAAAATAAGATAAATACCGTTCTATATAAGTATCATTATCCAATATTGTAGTTGTATCGGTACCCAGGTCAAAATTCAAAGAGCCTTCGTTATAAAAAGGAACATCAGAAATTGACCCTATAATTTTCTCGCCTTTTATTTGCTGTGCAGAAGTTCCGGCTAAGACAGTAAACCGGTGCTTACCCAGCGTTTTTTGATAGGTTAACGTATTTTCAATTAATAAGCCTGTTGTATTACCAGTTTCTTTAGTTAGTTTACTTCTGTTTCTTTTCTGAACAGTTGTAAAGGAATCTAATGAAAGATAATCACGGTTCTGGTTAATGGCATAACTTAAAGCAACACTAGAATGAAATGTAAAATCTTTTAGAAATTTTACATCGGCAAAAGCGGTACTGGTCATACTTTGCCCTTTTGATTTTTTATTATACCAGTCTAAAGAAACCTGTGGGTTTGGGAAGTCGCCAAGATTATAATCAAATGAATCACCATAATTACCATTTGCCTTTCTTACCGGCATAATAGGCGGGGTTCTATAAGCATCTAAAAAAATTGAACCAGGATTATCAAACGAATTATAGTGGTATAAAAGCGCATTATAACCTACTTTTATGTTTTTGTTTAGTTTAATATCATTTTGTAAACGGCCGGTTATTTTTTGGTAATTATTATTCCTGACCGCTCCATCCTGGTTCAGATATCCCAGGCTAACATTATAGGTATTTTTTTCTGATCCACCGGAAATGCTTAGCTGGTGATTTTGCACCATCGCCACAGGCCTGAGGACTACATCATACCAGTCCGTTGTCGGGTATTCAGCCACAGTAGGAATACCAAATTTTTCGTTAATTAATAAACCATACTGTTTTGCACTGGCCATTTGTACCTTATTGGTAACTATCTGGGCTCCGGCAAATGCATTATAATTAATTTTTGCAGTTCCGCTTTTACCCTTTTTGGTAGTTACCAATACCACACCATTAGCGGCCCTTAAACCATAAATTGAAGCTGAGGAAGCGTCTTTTAAAACATCCATCGTTTCTATATCATTCTGGTTCAGGAAACTCAGGTCATTCACGATAATTCCATCTATCACATATAATGGTTCAGTTCTGCCATATACCGAGCCGGTGCCCCTTATACGAACCCTGGGCGAAGAACCCGGAGAACCATTATTGGTTATCTGAACACCCGCAACTTTACCCTGCAATGAACTTAGCGGATTTTGTGAGGCTTGTTTATTAATATCCGCTCCTTTTACAGAACTAATTGAACCGGTAACATCTACTTTTCGTTGGGTACCATAACCCACTACAACCACCTGCTCTAATTCATTATTTGAGGCTTTTAAAGTAATATTGATCTCCAAACGCTGGCTTACAGGCTCCTCATGTGTGATGTAACCTATGGAAGTAAATATCAGTACAGCATCCTCAGGTACTGATAATGAAAAGTTCCCTTTGATGTCTGTAACACTTCCTGTACTTGTGCCTTTTAACGTTACACTTACACCCGGAATTGTTTCCCCGTTTGCAGAATCGATAACTTTTCCTTTTACAGTAATATTCTGGGCTAAAGCCTGATTGATATTAAAGAAACAAATAACAGCCACAGTTAATACAGTAAAAATATACTTCATAGCGGTTTAATAAAATGAGGATTAAATAATAATTGGTTAGGTAAATCTAAAGAGTATCTTTCTATTAAACAAACTTATTGTAATTTCCACACTAAGAAATTATCCGGAAATAGCTATTGAATAGATTGTTAACGAAAAAACATGAACAGTTTTTCAGCGCTATGATAAGAATTTTCAAATAAATAGACTATATACCATTATGGTATAGAAACATAAAAATACCGACAAAATAATTAAGGAAATAGGCTAATGTGTTAATTTGAGAATGAGGTAATATGCTAATGTGTTAATTTGAGAATGCGGTAATTTGAGAATTTGGAAGGATTAAGCTATTTGTTTAGAGTCAACAATGCTAAAAATCACAGGTAAGATCGCAAAATGAACTGTTGCCTGTCAAAACTTCGCCGGCACCTTTAAAAACTCCCCCAACACTTCCAAAAACTCTCCTGACACTTTCAGAAACTCCCCGGACACTTACAAAAACTCCTCCGACACTTGTAAAAACTCTCCGGACACCTGCAAAAACTCTCCGGACACCTTCAAAAACTCCCCCGACACTTACAGAAACTCTCCTGACACTTGCAAAAACTCTCCCGACACCTGCAAAAACTTGCAGCTAAACAAAGTCTGCTAACTAATCAATCGTTCTTTTATTTACATTAACAGGCTGCGGAACCTTAACATAATAACCTGTTCCGTCATAAATACGCTTCCGCGGATGAGACTGGCAGATTTCGGAACAGGCGCCATCTAATTTTTCGCCGCATTCATCACACTGTGTAAAGTGCTCATTACATTCAGGGTTAGCGCAATTGATCATCTTAGCTGTTGTTGCGTTGCAATTACGGCAGGTTGAAACAATATTGGGGTTAACCGAATTTATATCTACCGCAACACGGTTATCAAACACGTAGCATTTACCGTCAAAATCTTTTCCCCCTGTTTCCTTCCCATATTTTATAATGCCGCCATGTAACTGGTAAACCTGGGTAAAACCTTCATGAAGTAATAATGCAGATGCTTTTTCGCATTTAATGCCGCCTGTGCAATAAGTGAGGATCTTTTTGTCTTTGTACTGCGCTAACTGGTTAATCATTTCAGGAAATTCCCTGAAGTTTTCCATATCCAGTGTAAGGGCATTTTTAAACCGCCCCACAGAATGTTCATAATTAGAGCGTACATCCAGCACAATAACGTCATCATCATCTTTCATTTCCATGAAGTCTTTAGGCTCTAAATGAATTCCTGTTTCTTGTTGTGGATTAATGATCTGCGGATCGCGTAAACCGGAATGAACAATTTCTGATTTATAACGACAGTGCATTTTAATGAAAGAGGGTTCTTCCACTTCGTCAATTTTAAAATCTGTTTTGGCAAACCGTGCATCAGCTAAAACAGTTTCCATATAAATTTTGCATGATTCTTCGGTTCCTGATACTGTGCCGTTTAAGCCTTCATTAGCTACTATAATACGCCCGACAAGATTTAATGATTTACAAAATTGAAGATGATCTACAGCGAATTGTTCTGCATTTTCTATAGTACTATAGCAGTAATATAGGAGGGTTTGGTATTTTTTCATATTTCCATTGATACTGTTGCAAACAGCGTTTAATGCCCGGCAAATATAAGCGTATGAATTTTAACGTGCAAAAGTGAGATTTCGAACAGCGATTCCTGTTTATTCTATATTATTTTCTATTTTTTAATGAGAGATGAAAAAGGTGATATCCTTTACCTGGTCTGATGAAACTAAAACTCTCCTGGTAATCCAATTTTCCGTGAATGTCGGGATGATCTACTACAATTTCAAAAACAGGATATTGCTCTTTTTTGAATTCACCACAACTATTGTAATATCTTTTATAAATCTTCTTTTCAAAAATAAATTGGTTTAAACTTTCTTCTGCTATAAAATATTTGAATTTCTTTTGTTCAATTTCTTTAAATTTTTGTTTCAGGATATTCCCTTTTTCAGCAACAAATTTATTGCTCTTCTCAGAGATCCAGCCGTCTTCCTCATCCCAGAAAGTTATCTTTTCAAAGTAATGATTGATTAATTTATTTTGATCTATTGATGTTATAAATTCAGAAAAGAACCACTTATTAAATTCTTTTTTATAATCCATAAAAGAATAGATTTTATTATTTTCACCTTTTAAGCTTACATAAATCGCAGTATCTAAACCAGTGCGGTTAATTTCCATAGAATACCAGTTAATAGTCGAACTGAGTTTGCAGCTGTCTATTAATATCTCGTTTTTATCATTAATCAGCATTTTTTTTCCGCCTTTCCAGTACCAGTGTTCACTTTTTCCACCACCATCATGAATTAAATATTCTTTTTCAGCATTTATTAAAACAAGAGAAACCCCATTATAAAAGGGCGATACATCATTATATATGGCAGGAATAATGACTTTACCGCTTTTGTTAAAAAAACCTACTTTGTCTTTTTTACTATCTTTAAACTTTATTTTATCTTCATTTTCGCAGTCAAAGTATAAATCCGAAGAAATATAAACACTATCTCTTCCTACTTTTTTGCCATTTTTTAAAAGATAATAAAATTCATAAGGTCTGTCTTTTCCTAAATCTTCTGTTACTCCAATAATATTATTAAAAGTATCAGGTACACCAAAACCTTCATTAAGGCTCGCCGGTATTTTAATATTACCCTTTAAATCTTTATAACCAAATAATTCCGTTTTTTTATCCTGGAACCTAATCCATGAATCATTTTTTTGAGCAAATAACCCAGTATTAAAGAAAAGAGTGATACAGATTATATATTTAGAAATGTGAAGTATTTTTGTTTTCATTCTATATTCCATAAGTTAAATGTGTTTTGTTAAATAACATAATTATAAAAGTAATAAGAAAGCTCATGCTTTTTAGTTTTATTAATTTTATTAGAGTAAGTGTAATCTCATTTAAGATCACATGATTATGATTTCCGTGGAAGAGATAATTAAGTAAATATTATTTGGTTAAGTTAAAGAGTTATAGTCCACTTAACTATGGATTTTTCATTGCTTAAACGATATACATAATTATAAATAACGCTCTAAAATAATGTTCTTATGATGATTTATATGACCTGCAATCACATAAATTAAAGCCCTTACACTTAGCGTTTTATTACTCGCAATACCTGTACGATTTAGCTCAGTTTCATTTAGTGAATTAAAAAAATACATGTTTGCTCTTCTCACATCAGCAAATTCTTGTGAAAGATTAGCCAAAGAACGCTCATTAAAACAGGCATTAGCTACATATTCATTCTCATCAAATCCGGGCAGAGGGGTAGCATCATTTCGGGCTATCCGTAAAGCACGGTAAGCCATAATCCGTTCCGTATCTATCAGGTGTCCCACGAGTTCTTTGATAGTCCATTTTCCTTCGGCATAAGCATAATTAGCTTTCTCTTCAGAAATAGATTTTAAAAACTCTGGAAATGCATGAGCCTGGTGTTCTAATTCGCCCAGTACATTTTCGCTAACCGTATTAATATAAGTTGAGAAATAGGGTGCAAATTCTTCAGGTTGTGGTCGGTTCATAAGTTAAATTGCTTTTTAAAATAATACGAAAGGTTGTTCCTTTTCCTAATTCGGAGTCTTTTACAAATATATGCCCTCTGTGATAATTTTCTACAATACGTTTTGTAAGTGATAAACCTAAACCCCATCCGCGTTTACGGGTAGTATAACCGGGCTGGAAAACGGTATCAAACTTTAATCTTGGAATACCTTTACCGGTATCAATAATATCAATAAATACCTGCCCTTTGGTCAGATTTTCTGTAATTACTACTTCTATTTTCCCGGGGCCTTCAATAGCGTTTACTGCATTTTTTAATAAATTTTCAAGCACCCAGTCAAATAAGGGAACATTTAGCAGTGCCTCTGCATGAGTATCGCCGGAAATGATAAATTTAATCTTTTCACTTGCCCTTACCTGGAAATAGTTTAAAAAATCATTTACTACATTATAAATCACATGACTCTTAAGTATGGGTTTTGATCCGATCTTTGAAAAACGATCTGCAACCATTTCCAAACGCTTTACATCATTTTCCATTTCACGTATAAGCGGGTCATTTTCTGCATTAAACTTAGATTTTAAC
>JBASZP010000485.1:0-3807 GCA_049660965.1 Daejeonella sp.
GCCCATTGCCACCCCCACCATGCTGCGGCTCAGGCTCATAATCACCAGGGATAGTTCCGCCACCCCCACCAGTTCCACCACCGCCGCCGCCTTGTGAATAGCAGCTGCAAGTGGTATCCAGGTATTCCCATCCGTTACCAAAATCCTGGTACCAGTCTGTACACTCACAGATTAAAACCATATCCGAATCGTTCACCTTCACATCTCCTTTCTGTACCGGTTTAGAAACATAAACCTTTACCCCGTCATTTTCTTTTCTGTATAAATAAGATTTAATCACATTTCCCTGCCAGTCTTCTATTAGTATGGTTCCTGTAAAAACAACAGCCTGATCGTTTCTGTGGTTCCGGTAGTTTTCATCCGGAATACGGGTAACAACTTCAGTATGATATTGCAAGTTCTTATCCTGGTACATCATCAGGTAACTCTCTATACTTAAAGGAGAGCCGGTTGCTTTTTGATCTTTTGCAGCTAAAGTACGCTCATGGCGAAGAGGCACCATAACGGCATCACCCAGCGAAGTTTTTTTAATAAAGGCCTGGTCCCACAAAGATGTTTTAGCCAGTAATTGCCGTTTGCTTTTATTTGCTGCTGAAGCGTTTGCTACCTGATCTATTGCATTTAGTACATTTTTCTCAAAGTAGGCTTTTGAGTTTGCAATAAGTGACTGGGGTGTTTCTGCAGATGGCTGCAGTTCTTCTCTTTTACAGGAGTGAATGCTGATGAGCACACCTAACAGAACTAAGCAGAACAGGTGTTTGAGGGGTAAAGTTGATTTCATATTATTGGGATTTGGTTTATGTGAAGGTAAACATAAATGGTGTACAATAGTGATTTTTTTTTTTGCAAAGGTGTAATTAGCTGTTAAAAATTAAATTCTATACCGTGAAGTGCGGAAAATAGCTGATGTTATCACATTCACAAGACCTGATCATTCTCTTTTAAATTGGGCACATTCCCCTTTTAAAAAATTCTTCAATTGATGTTTATCGAAATTCCTGTTTTGTAAACTTGTTTTATGATCTTCTTTCCTTTTTACAAACAACCGCATACAAAAAAGCCCCGCACTGTTTAACCAGTACGGGGGCTTCACCCTATATATGAACTCTATTATAAAACAAAGCTTTTTACCTCATCCGAATAAACCCGGGTAGGGTTGGTGCCAAGACCCGCCACTCTAAAAACATATTCCTCTCCGCTTACCAGGTTGCTAATCACAACCGAAGTTTGCGAATTAACAACAATTTTCCAGCTATCATTACTCGTGTCCGAACTAAGTTTATATTCAAATTGGTACATTTTTGCTCCGCGAACTTTATCTACACTTAAGTGCAGGCTGCCCTTAGCAGGACCAGGCACTACTTTTAAATAGGCTTTTGCCAATACGCCCACGGGACTGCCTTTATCCCTTAATTTAAAGCCCGAACTTTCTGCTATAACTGCATTGCCATCAGCAGCGCTTTCTACATAAAGGCCCAGCTTTTTTAATTTCTTTTCCAGCTTTGCCCTTTTTTCTTCTTTTATAAGTGTAGCGCCGGTTCCGTTGCCCATATTATCCAGAGCTGCGCTATACTCATCTATCCCTTCCTGTATTTCATCCAGCGAAGGATTCGGGTCAGGAAAATTAGCATTACCTGTCATGCTGAATTTAATTTGCCCGGCATCTACCAGAAAATCCTGATCGGAAGAGTTTTTGAAACTAATAGTAATTAATGCCATACTTATATAAGGTTTTAAATGAATAATTTAAGGTTATTTAGTGTAAAAAAAGAAAGTATCTTTTTTATTTCCAAATAAAAAATGAAATAATTTTTTTATTTTACTAATTAGGTTATCCATTTTCCCGATCAGGTTAGACATTTTCCTGATCGGATCAGCCGTTTTCCCGATCGGGTCAGCCGTTTTCCCGATCGGGTCAGCCGTTTTCCTGATCGGGTCAGCTATTTTCCTGATCGGGTCAGCCATTTTCCCGATTAGGTTAGATGTTTTCCCGATCGGGTCAGCCATTTTCCCGATCAGGTTAGACGTTTTTCGGAGGGTATAAAAAAGTTTGTGTAAACGTAAGAATTAGGATTAGCAGGAGCTACATATAAATTTTTAATTTTACATAAAATGAACCAGGAAATCAACTTACCCCCAGACTTCTTTAAACAATTCAGAACCAAAGAAGAGTTCCAGGGCTTTTTCAACAAGCTGTTTCAGCAAGGAATAGAAGCCCTGCTCAAAGCAGAACTGGATGAACACCTGGGCTATGAAAAACATAGCCCAGAAGGTTATAACAGCGGCAATAGTCGTAACGGGTCCTATCCAAAGACACTCCAAACAGAGTCTTTAGGAGATCTGGTATTGAACATTCCCCGAGACCGTAACGGAGAGTTTGAACCCACACTAGTCCCTAAAGGTCAGCGCATGAGCGAAAAGCTAGAAGCTGCTATCTTAGGCATGTACAGCAGAGGCATGAGTACTTCCGATATTAGCAACCAGATAAAGGAAATCTACGGTGTAGAGGTTAGTTCCACTACTGTTTCCAATATCACCGGCCGCATGCTGGAACATATCAAGGAATGGCAGAACCGTCAGTTGGATGCACTTTATTATATAGTCTGGATGGATGGTATTACCTTTAAGGTACGTCATAACGGTAAAGTCATTAATAAATGCATCTTTCTGGTACTTGGCCTACGTACTGACGGAACAAAAGAAGTGCTGGGCATGTGGGTATCCACCCAGGAAACAGCCTCCTTCTGGATGAGCGTATTAACTGATCTGAAAGCCCGTGGAGTAGAAGACATCCTGATTGCCTGTACCGATAATCTTGCCGGCTTTACTCAGGCCATTACAGGTGTTTTTCCTCAAACGATTACTCAGCTTTGTGTTGTTCATCAGATCCGCAACAGCTGTAAGTTTGTTGTATATAAGGAGCGCAAACAGTTCTGTGAAGATATGAAAACCATCTATACGGCAACCAACAGAGAAGTTGCAGAAGACGCTTTAAAGGCTTTCGATAAGAAATGGGCAGGTAAATACCGCCATGCTGTACAATCCTGGTACAGGAACTGGGATCACTTAACAGCCTTTCTGGACTATCCGTTAGAACTGCGTAAGATGATGTATACAACCAATGCTATTGAGAGCCTGAACTGTAGTATACGTAAGTATACTAAAAGCAAAGTTCAATTCCTTAATGATGAGGCAGTACAAAAAGCAGTCTTTCTAGCTATCCAACAGGCAGAAAAAGCATGGGGAACCAGGCCTGTACCCTTTTGGGGATTAATAGCTCAACAGTTTTTAACTATATTTGATCACCGATGCCGTATCTAACTCGCAGTAACTACGTTTACACAAACTTTTTTATACCCTCCAACGATGACGATTCTGCTCCGGCGGAGGTCTACCAAGCAGGAGCGGATAACTATTCAACCGGAGCGGATGACGAGGCGGCAGCATTTTTCCTGATTGAGCTTGTCACTTTTCTAAATTGCCGGTAATTTGTCGTCCTTCGACTTGGCTCCGGATGACAAATTATAAGGGTTTTGTGATGGATTGCTCCGGGTTAACTTTCTAACGATTGTAGATTACAAGTTTTGACAAGCGGGCATCAAATTTGATAAACAGAAGTAAATTAATTATTCACTTAAACACATATCAAATGGACAGCATTAACAAAGAACAGGAAGAAGAGAATATGAAAGACCTGTACGGTGCGGAAGCGGCGGAGAAAATCAAACAACTGGCAAACAAGGCCAAAACTTGTTTATTTTGCAGTAACATGAAAACGGGAAGTGATTTTGCCACACGGCCTATGGC
>JBASZP010000486.1:0-2201 GCA_049660965.1 Daejeonella sp.
CTCCCCGACCAACCCGTGCCGAGGTAAATGATGTGGCGAATTCTGTACTTGATGGCGCTGATGCGGTAATGCTAAGTGGCGAAACATCCGTTGGCGAATACCCGGTAATTGTAATAGAAACCATGCAAAAAATTGTCCGGAACGTAGAAGAGAACGGGTATCCTTTCAATAATCCGAAAGAGCTAAAGGAAAATTCTCCAACTTACATGGGCGATGCGGTTTGTGGTTCCGCCGTCTATCTGGCAGAAAAAACCAACGCGGTAGGTATTGTTTCCATGACTTCTTCCGGATACACGGCTTTTGAAATTTCAAGTCACCGGCCGGAAGCAGCTACCTTTATTTTTACCAGTAACCTTAAATTATTAAATACGTTAAGTTTATTATGGGGAGTAAGAGGCTTCTATTATGATAAATTTGAAAGTACAGATAAAACCATTAGTGAGGTAAATCAAATTTTAAAATCTGAAAAATTAGTAGAGCCTGGTAATGTATTAATTAATACAGCCGCCATTCCAATTGAGAAAAAAGGCAAAACCAATATGATTAAGGTAACACTGGTAGAATAGAACAATTTATGAGTAAATAATTATTTTTTTGAATAATGGGAAATTCTGCACTTCCTAAAAACCCTGTATTAGAAGAACCATCAGGTAAGAGTATTTTAGAACGATCAGATATCTTTTTTAAATGTATCGGATTTCTTTCTTATGCTTACTTAGCTTATATCTATTATTCCTTATGGGCATTTCCTGCATTAAATGAGGGGAATTTAATTTTTACTTACACTATTTTAATTGCTCTCGAATTTATATTAATTCATTCCGGGGTTTTTATGCTTGTGCTGTCAGAAAGTAAATTTGCACTATTATTCTTCTTTTTATTTTATGGTCTTTTTGTTTTAGCAATTAATGCACTAACTCCTGATAATACGGTTATTTACACTTATATGCTGGTGGTTTTTAACCGGATGAGGTTTGCTTTTTATAAACACCCATCCCCTGAACTGAAAAAACGGATGACTGCTTATTCTGCCGGAATTGTTTTACTTTATTTTCTGTTGTTTTTTATTCTTAAACTGGGAAGTGATCTAATTCCCCGTTTAGGGTTTACAAAAGAATACATTGCAGCTTCAGGATACCATTTGCCCGCTAATATTTCCAGTTTAGGATTTGAAAATTTTTATGTAGCTCTCGCCTTTGGATTTACTTATTTTACCATTATAGCGCTTATTGAACTTCGCTCTGTTTTTTATAGAAAAGGGATAAAAACATCAAACGCTTAGTCCTGAATTTGAACAGGAGTTCGCCTACAAATCAATAAACCTTAACCATAAAAACATAATCCTTTAACTTTTTGATCTGCTCTGTTCTGTTCAACTTTACCAATAAATTCTTTTTATTGGTAAAGAGAAGTTTTTGACCTAAAGAATCCTGTGGAATAGCGTTTATTGATCTAATCAGGTTACCCGATTTAATGGCGAAAGCAGCACCATCCGTTAAGGTTTGTTTACCGCTGATGATCCCAATCACATTACCCCTGGTATCTAATAAAGGTCCGCCGCTGTTCCCCGGGTTTACAGGGATATCCACCTGGTAAGCAACAGTATCGCCTGCATAACCCGTTAAAGAGCTTACATAGCCCCTGTTGAAAACCTGTTCTTCACGTGGAAATCCAATAGTATAAACATCTTCACCCAGATCTGAAACAGACTTTTTAAAAGTATAAGGCAAAGGCGCTAAAGCTTTAAAAGCAGGATCGATAATCTGTAAAATGGCAATATCATATTCCGGGTCTTCATAAACACGTTTTGCTTTGAATGATTCCCCGTCAGAGTTTTGAATATAAATAGAATCAGCGCCCTTAATTACATGATGATTGGTCACCACATAACCATCTGCCGTTAAAGCGAAACCTGTACCTCCAAAATGAACCGGGTCTGCCGGCGGGTTTACAGCTTTTTTATTAATATTTTTAATAATTGCCCTTTGTGATGTTTTGATGCTATTAATTTCCCTCCTTAAAGCGCTGTAAGTAGCTGAAACATTTTGAGAGAAATAACCGGTAGATAAAAGAGTACCAAAAACTGTCAGTAAAACAACAGAAGCAACAACCGCAACATTTAAACGATAGTTATTCCACAAACGAATAACTTTAATACTTTTTGGAAGTACTTCATTTTTTAGTTGATCAATATCTAAGCC
>JBASZP010000487.1:0-8017 GCA_049660965.1 Daejeonella sp.
GATTTGATGTAAGCATAGACCAATACCCCTACAGCGCCAGCAGTACCAGTTTAAACTCCCTGATACCTACATGGGCTTTAGAAAACGACTCCATTGCCTATCGTTTAAATGATCCCCTTATCCGTAAAAAAATAGTCGATGAGATGATCAGCGATATGAAAAAAAGGCAGCGCAGTAATTTTGATTATGCCGTAGTCGCTAATTTTAAACCCGATGTATCCCTCAACGGGAAAAACATATCTCAAATAAACAAACTGTTTGGCCGTAAAAGTTCCATTAAAAATGAAATTGAAACCATTTTAGAACTAACCGAAAAAGGAGGCGCTTCCATGGTATTTCATAGCATGGATGAAACTGATGTGGAAAATATCATGAAATATCCGTTCACCATGATCGCATCCGATTCCGGCATACGTGAATTTGGGGCAGGGATACCTCATCCCAGGGGTTATGGGAGTAATGCACGTGTTTTAGCCAAATATGTCCGTGAACAAAAAGTGATCAGGCTGGAAGATGCCATCAGGCGGATGACCTCACTACCCGCCCAGAAATTTGGCTTTAAAGATCGCGGACTTTTACATGAAGGAATGGCAGCGGATATCGTTATATTTAATCCGGATATGGTTAATGATGAATCAACTTATGAAAAACCCCATGCCTATTCAAAAGGTTTTCAATATGTACTGGTAAACGGAAAAATAATTGTAGATAACTACAAACACAACACTACCCGTAACGGGTGCATTCTATACGGCCCCGGATATATCCCAAATAAATAAAATGATACAAACAAAATCATTAAGCTTCATATCCCTGTTTGTGGGAAGTATGTTGTTCCTGTTCTCAAACTGTACAAACTCTGCTTCTACTACAACAGGCAAAGCTGCAACAGCCAAAAAAACAACAAAAGAAGCAATTGCAAATAAAACATACCTTCCAATTGATACCTCTAAATACAATCAAAAGATAAAAGAACTGGCCAATGGCGATACAACAGGGCGATGGCCGGTAAAAAAACAGCCCTATCCCCTGCCCGGGGCTATTTTACCCTCCAAACGGATTATAGCCTACTATGGTAATCTGTATTCTACAAAAATGGGGATATTAGGTGAATTACCCCCTAAACAAATGCTTGCCAGATTAGATGAAGAAGTTAAAAAGTGGGAAAAAGCCGACCCGAAAACACCTGTACAACCCGCGTTGCATTATATTGCCGTAGTGGCACAGGGCACTGGCGGTAAAGACGGGAAATACCGTTCACGGATGCCGGACAAACAAATAGATTCTGTTTTAACCATCGCGAAAATGCGAAAGGACATGATCGTTTTTCTGGATATTCAGGTCTCATTAAGCGCCATCAAAGATGAATTACCACAGCTTGAGAAATATCTTAAAATGCCCAATGTTCATTTAGGGATCGATCCTGAATTCTCCATGAAATCCGGCGCCAGGCCAGGTTCCGCAATTGGCAGCTATGATGCCGCTGATATTAATTACTGTTCAGATTACCTGGCCAAACTGGTTAAAGAAAACAACCTTCCCCCAAAAGTTTTTGTAATACACCGCTTTACCAAAAAGATGGTTACCAATTACCGGAATATTAAACTCAGGCCAGAAGTTCAATTAGTGATGCACATGGACGGATGGGGGGCGCCTGAATTGAAAAAAGGAACCTATCGTTATTACATTAACCAGGAACCCGTACAGTTTACCGGCTTTAAACTGTTCTATAAAAATGATATTAAGGAAAAACCTAAGCGCTTGCTTACACCTGATGAATTAATGAAATTAAAACCTATACCCAGCTATATACAATATCAATAGGCTTAGAGCCGATTGTTTTAGCTAGATATATGCGTTCAGTAAACAAACCGGAATCGCCACCCGGCAAACCACCATGTGCAGCAAGCTAACCGGTACTGACACCTGACAAACCGGCATTGACAGCAAGCTAACCGGCATTGACATCTGACAGACCGCTATGTTCAGCAAGCTAACCGGCGCTGACACCTGACAAACCGAGATATTCAGCAAGCTAACCGGCACTGACACCTGACAGACCGGCATGTTCAACAGACTAACCGGTACCGACACCTAACAGACCGGCATGTTCAGCAAGCTAACCGATACCGACACCTGACAGACCGGCGTGTTCAGCGAGCTAACCGGCATTGACACCTGACAGACCGCCATATTCAACAAGCTAACCGGTACTGACACTCTTTCATAATTCTTTTTCTTTTGCCATAAAGACACGAAGATAAAACTTCACAAAGCTTTTTCTTTGTGAATCTTAGAGTCTTTGAGACTTCGTGGTAATTTTTTATACGTAATGATGGAATTATGAAAGAGGCCTAATGTAATAGTGAAAATAACGGGGGAAACTGGCGAACAATCTTGATACACAACCCGGGCCCGGCTGGTAAAAGAACTTAGTTTCTTTTAAAAAGCCCTGATGGCACGAACGTAGGCGCTAGAATTCCTGTTATAAGGATAAGTATTATCAAACCGGTCAGCTACCCAGGCGGTAACAGTATTAATCTCTGTAGAAGTCCAGTAACCATAACCAGAAGTTGTGCCATCAATGGGATCAGTATATTCAAAAGGACTAATGTTCGGAACAACGCCGCCGTTAAAGTCAGCCTGTGCCATCAATAACTTCAATTCCTTCAGCGAAGGCAGATACCAGTCATCATAAACCACCCCGCCCACATTTACAGAATAATCACTGGCAAGCTGTGCCGCGAATGTAGTTTCTGTATTGGTAATTAAATATTGCGGGCAGCCGCCACAGGCAGGCCATGCAGGATTGTTTATGACTTCAAACCCGACAGGACCCAAAGTAGAAACAATAATAGCCGTATTTTTATGCCCGGCGCCTACGCCATCTGCCCTTGCCCGCGTATTAATAGCGCCTGTATTATCCCCTTCTTCAATATAAATACTGTTCCACCTTACTGCCTGTGGAGGGCTTTGATCAACCCTGGAAGCTATTAAACCATGCCGGCCGTTATCATATACATAAAACACAACGCCTCCGCCATATTCTTCTCCCACATGATGGTTAGTTATTAGTGCATCGCCAGAAGACAGGCTCAGGCCGGGCCCTAATGTAATATTACTTACATGATCATCACTGCTACCGGGGTTACCAAGTAAAGTCCGGGGCGGGCTCGGCCTGAACTTATTACTGGTTACTTTACTTTCCCCGATGCTTAGTGTACCACCACCATTAATAGTAGCATCACCGCCAAGAAGTCTCAAAACCGGGAGGAAAGGGGCAATTGTGTCTGTTATAAATATCTGGCCCTCTGCTGTTCCTGCCAGGTTTAACGTATTGGTATTGCTGTTAAGCTTTAACCCCGTACCCGGAGTAATTTCCCGGCCAGTTGCTAAACCGGCGGTAGGATTGCCAAATAGTGAAGCAGCGCCCATATCCTGAATTTTAGCATACGTGACGGCTGCATTGGCTATGGTTGCAGTAATACTGCCGGTACCAGACCCGCTCAGGTTCCCGCCAAGTATAATGGTTTGGTCGCCCGTGTTGGTGCCGCTTAAATTAGAGCCCGTAACCTGCCCGGTTGCCGCTACAGAAGCCGGGCTGATAGCGCCTAAAGAGAGTGTGATCACAGGCGTGGTGGCAGGGCTGGTTACTGTCCCGCTGATCCCATTAGCATCAGCTATTGCTATTGAGCTGACTGTGCCGCCAGTAGCATTTAAGACATTGCCGGTAAAAGTTAAACCCGTGCCCAAACTGATCTCCGAACCTGTGGCAGGGTTCACACTAGAAGGGTTACCAAACAGGGACATTGCCCCTATTTTCTGTATCTTATCATAAGTAACCGCGTCCGCAATTAGGGTTGTTGTACTCACCGAACCATTTGCAAGGGTTAAAGTTCCGTCACTACTAATCGTGGCATCACCACCAAGGGTTTGTAAAGCCGGACTGAAATCAGGAGCAGTGCCGGTAAACATGACCTGCCCTGCGGCTGTTCCATTAGCTAAAGCGATTGTTCCCGTAGAAGTGATGGGGCCGCCTGTTAAACCGTTTCCGGCGCTAACATCACTCACCGTACCACCGCTGCTATTTAAAGTATTGCCCGAAAAAGCCAGTCCCGTGCCCAAAACAATTTCTGAACCGCTTGCAGGAGTGTTTAAAGGATTGCCAAACAGGGATACGGGCCCTATGGGTTGTATCTTGGCATAGCTAACGGCGGCATCACTCAGGGTAGTTGTATTTACGGAACCCTCATTAAGGGTTATATTTCCGCTATTGTCCAGGCTAACCGCCCCTGTGAGGGATACGGCGGCCGCGGTATTACTGGCGCTGCCTACCAGGATCTGCCCGCTGGATAAAGCCGGAAGGGAGGAAGGTGAGTATTCGGGCCAGGCCGCATCGCTGTTATCTACCGGGTCTTTAGCCCCGCCGGCAGGGATAAGCCCTTTAAAAATATACGTCTTATCTTCACTTTGAACATATACCAGCATACCCTGTTTACGGTGCAGGTTGGGTGTATTATTGCGGGAAACCAGATTTAATACGCTCCGGTAACCGCCATACTGCAGGGTATCCAAATGCGTGGGGTAGGTATCCGCGGCTCCTAAAGTGCGGATATAACCTGCCAGCGGAACCTGCGCAAAGGCAGCGGTATGCTGAAACAAAGCAAAGCCCGCAAACAAAAATAAAAAGACAAGTAATTTTATATTCATTAGGCTATGATATTTTTGACAGCACATTTTAAAGCCTGATGGTCTTTTTTCCAATTTATAATCAGCTAAAAAGCCCTGACCGGGCGAACTTTACGAGAAAAAGATTTTACGCTTATACCAATTGTACCACTATCGCTTATAGAATTTGCACTATTGGCATTAACCTCAGTAGAACTCCAGTAATTACCGCTCAAACTTAAGCCAGGAATATTACTGTCGGCTAATAATTTAAGCTCAAATGCTGAAGGAAGGTACCAGTCAGCATAAGTAACAGCCGGATTTCCTGTTGTTACAGTAAATTCATTAGCAACCGTCGCTGCAAAGGGGTTCCCGTCAACAGCGCCCTGGTTTGCTATAATAATAACTGTATTTTTATACCCTGCCCCCACAGCGTTTGCCCTTGCACGGGTATTAGTATCTGTTCCACCCGACCATCTTATTGCCCCGCCTGCATCATCTGTGGCGGCGATTAACCCGTGTAAACCCCCGTCATATACATAAAATACAATACCTCCGCCATAGCTTTCGCCAACAGAATGAACAGAGGAAAGACTTAATACACCGCCAGAAGACAGGCTCAGGCCCGGCCCTAAAGTAATATCACTTACATGATCATCACTGCTGCCGGGGTTACCAACCAAAGTCTGAGGCCCGCTTTTACGGAACTTATTATTGGTTATTTTATCTTCCCCGATGATCAGATCACCATCAGCATTAATAGTGGCATCGCCGCCAAGGGTTTGAAAGGACGAAAGGAAGTCCGGGGCAGGGCCGCTGACCATTACTTGTTTCTCTGCACTCCCGTTGACCAAATTTAACGTATTGCCGATAAAATTTAATCCTGTGCCCAGAGTAACTTCACTGCCGGTTGTTGAAGCAGCTGTAGGATTACCAAACAGCGAAAAAGCGCCTATATCCCGAATCTTAGTATAAGTAACCGCTTTATCCTTAATAATCGCGTCAATACCTGCTGTACCCGATCCGGTGATATCCCCATTAAGGGTAATGGTTTGGTCGCCCGTGTTGGTGCCGCTTAAATTAGAACCTGTAACCAGACCCGTTGCCGCTACAGAAGCAGGGCTGATAGCGCCTAAAGAGAGTGTGATCACAGGGGTAGTTGAGGGAGTTGCTACCGTGCCGCTGATCCCATTGGCATCAGCTATTGATACAGATTCTACTGTGCCTGTTGCATTTAAAGTATTGCCGGTAAATGTCAAACCCGTGCCCAGCGTAATCTCCGAACCTGTTGCAGGGTTTACATTGAAAGGATTACCAAACAGGGAAAGCGCTCCTATTTTTTGTATCTTATCATAAGTAACCGCAGACGCAATTAGGGTTGTTGTACTTACCGAACCATTGGCCAGGGTTAAAGTTCCGTCAGCGCTCAGTGTGGCATCGCCTTTCAGCGTCTGCAAAACAGGGCTCAGGTCTGCTCCGGTAACCATGACCTGGCCTTCCAATGTTCCATTGGCTAAAGCGATTGTTCCTGTAGAAGTGATGGGCCCTCCGGTTAAACCGTTTCCGGTAGTAATGTTGGTAACTGTACCGCTGCTGATCTGGGCATTTAAGGTATTGCCCGAAAAAGTCAATCCGGTACCCAAAACAATTTCTGAACCGCTTGCAGAAGTGCCTAAAGGGTTGCCAAACAGGGATAAGGGCCCTATGGGCTGCATCTTGGCATAGCTAACGGCGGCATCACTCAGGGTAGTTGTAGTTACTGAACCATCGTTCAGGGTTACATTTCCGGTATTGTCCAGGCTGAGAGCTCCCGTGAGGGATACGGCCGCCGTGGTATTACTGGCGCTGCCTACCAGGATCTGTCCGCTGGATAAAGCCGGAAGGGAGGAAGGCGAATATTCGGGCCAGGCCGCATCGCTGTTATCTATCGGGTCTTTAGCCCCATCAGCCGGGATAAGCCCTTTAAAGATATAGGTCTTATCTTCGCTTTGAACATATACCAGCATGCCCTGTTTACGGTGCAGGTTGGGTGTATTGTTGCGGGAAACCAGATTTAATACGCTCCGGTAACCGCCATATTGCAGGGTATCCAAATGGGTCGGGTAAGTATCCGCGGCACCTAAAGTACGGATATAGCCTGCCAGCGGAACCTGCGCAAAGGCAGCCCGGCTTAATAAAACTAATCCCAAAAATATAAGTAGCCTGCGTAATTGTTTAACCATTGCTTATTTGGATTCTGTTTTGTTGTTTCATTATTCCAAAAAACCAGGTGGCCGCTGTGTGTAATAAAGACACCATTGATTTTTGAACCTCAAATGTACAAAAACCTGATTAGTATAGCTTAATTTATTTTAAACATTTTTAAGAAGAGAGTTTTCTAAATAGTTAGGTAAGTGGCTTTTAAGTTTGACTGTGCAGATGTTTTCGGAAACTTATTATTCTAGTCTCAATGCCATTTCCTGAAGATAACAGACTGTTTTTGGCTGTTCAGCATGAATTTACGGCAGTTTTTATAAAAAACAAGTACTAAAGTATAAATTTATCTTAAAAATTACTGATAAACAGTCAGAAATTTCCATAAAAAGGGCAAAAACAGATAATTATTTAAGATAAATGAAGCCTGATCTTTTCCAAATGCTTGCGGAGTGTGTCATAGTGTCCTCGTAGCCTATCCGAATGCTTGCGGAGTCCATCCGAATGACATCGTAACCTATCCGAATGCTTGCGGATTCTGTCATAATGTCCACGTAGCCTATCCGAATGCTTGCGGAGTTCATCCGAATGACATCGTAGTTTGTACTGATAAGCTTTTGCTGTTCGGGATATGAGAGTGTGCTATAAAATGTGTAAGTTATCCCCTGGTCTGTATCCTACAGATCAGTTACCAGAGTTTTTTTGTTTTACCTTACTAGTCTGTATCCTCACAAACCAGTTACCAAAATATGTAGTTTCAGTTGATCTGTGTGGACACAGACCAAGGGTAATCACCATAGTTTGTATCCTTACAGACCAGTTCCAGTTCTCCAGTCTTCACCACCCAAAAGAGCAGAGCAAGTTGGTATTAGTCTGTGTGGACACAGACCAAGGGTGGACGAATCAGAGCTCAAGGTGTGTGCGATCTAATACCTTTACCTTCGATCTTTGTTTTATTTCTAAATATATTTATATTTAGCTAATGACAAGCATTTTTAGTACAGATAGAAATTCAAAAATGTATTTTAATGAAGTTTATTTTTGGACAAGCACTATTTACCAATGGAAGTATTTGCTAAAACCAGATAGATATAAACAAATTATTATTGATAGTTTGCTTTATTTAACAGGCAAACAGAAAATAAAAGTATATGGT
>JBASZP010000488.1:0-1819 GCA_049660965.1 Daejeonella sp.
GTGTTAAGGGATTTCGGTGGTCGCGTTTCGCACTTCGACTCCGCTCAGTGTGACAAAAACCGCTCAACGTGACATGGAAATCATCAATCGTAAAGTAAAAAGCATCACGTTTGCCGGCCTTCGAGGGCCTCAGGGAGACAATAAAATTTGGCTTCGTTGTAGACAACAGCTTTTCGTTTGCCGGCCTTCGAGTGCCTGCCAATGACACGTTATGTAAAGGCTCTATTGTTAGCATTCTACCAATAGACTCTTAGCGGTTTATGTTCGAACTTGATTCAATAATTGCAATCTCTATTTACTTTCTTTTTCTCTTAAGTAACAAATTCGCAAACTATTGATTTTCAATTTTTGTTTAACTGAGAAGCGGAGCTGGAGATAACTTAAAGCCGAGTAATTTTGCCTGTCTTTCAAGCTTCTTAAGTTGCCTTTGTTTAAAGTTTTCTGTGTATGCATTTGCGTTTATGGGATGGAACATTACTCTGTCCTTGACCATTTTATAAAAGATAACAGCAATTTTTCTGGCCGTAGCGGTGATGGCTTTTTTTACGCCTGATCTGGATTTTATTCTGTGGTAGAATAAGGCTAACCAATTGTTGCTTCTTTGAATAGCGTATGCCGCCATTTTAAACACCTGACCAGCACGATTTTTCTTTTTGGGGATCTTACTGCTTAATATTTTACCACCGGATATTTTATTGTTCGGCGCCAGGTTAAGCCAGGCAGTAAAATGCTTTTCCGTTGGCCATTTATTCATATCAAAGCCTGTTTCACAGAATATTTCAGTGGCATTGCTGTCATTTATACCAAAGAGCTCTGTGACATCGGTGCCCGTGATCTGTTGCAATATTTCAGTGGCATCAAAATTTAAATTATTCTTATTGCTTTTCATACGTTCCTTCTTTGCCTGACCTCCCGGTTGGTCAGGTAAAGATTTTTGCAGCATTATATTTTTAATCCGTTTATCACAATCCATTATTTTGGAACGATACAAATGGTACATCTCAAAAGATTGTTCGAGTTCAAAAATATTTTCCTCTTTCCAGACTCCCTGTAATGAACGTTTTACATCTTCCTTGCGTGCCTTTATTCTGCCGTCCAGTAGCGTAATTAGATTTTCAGGATCGCGTTCTCCTTTCACTATCGCCTGTATGATCGCCATTCCTGATTTGCCAGTGATATCGGCTATAACATGCTGTAATTTTATATTCATCTGTTCCATTGCCTTATGCATCATCCGTATGTGTGTAGCTGCCATATCCAGTAAATTTTTCCTGTGCCGCATATAAGTTCTGAGCGTTCTTGTAAATTCATCAGGCTGGAAACTTGCTGACAACAATCCGCAACTATGCAACTGTCTTATCCATTCTGCATCGCTCATATCTGTTTTCTTTCCTCTTACATTTTTCACGTGCCGGGCGTTTACAAGTAATACCTCAAAACCAGCTTCCTCCAGCACGAGGAATAAACTTAGCCAGTAAATACCGGTAGCCTCCATTGCCACAGTTTGTACATTGCATTCCTTTAACCAACCGCTGATTGCATGAAGGTCTTCAGTGAAAGCCCCAAAACATCGGATAGGATTATCATCTCTTTCAGGATTTACAGCAACATAATGCTCTGTACTCGAGATGTCTATTCCTGCAGCATCAGGCTGAATTACAGGAAGACCATTCCTTTTTTCTTTCATAATTAATAACTTTAACAGTGATAAAATAAGAAGAAGCGTTGCCTGTTCTTAGAGTGATAATTATATTCTCTTAAGCGGGGTTGGCTTTCACCACCACCAAACGGGTTGTCATTCAAAGAACAAGACCAAACT
>JBASZP010000489.1:0-3526 GCA_049660965.1 Daejeonella sp.
GTATAAAATAAGGCACTGTCAAAAACAATTCCTGAATAATCTTTTAATGCATATCCGGTGTCAATATTAAAATCAATCAGGGCGTTTCTACCCATCAGTGTATTAATGCGGAGGCGCTTCTCTCTGATTTCAGCGTCAAACATCAATTGCATATTCTTTATATTACCTAAAGCAGCCCTAGCTTTGTAATACGCACTTATCTTCTCTAAGCCATTTTTATAGCGTATCTCAGCATTTTTAATCATGAACTCAAGAATTTGTTCATTTTCTCCCAGAATCACCAATTTCTTTTTCAGCACTATCCATTCGTAATAGGATTGCTTGGCATCACTAATCAGTTCATTGAGTGTTGCATTCCTTTTCTCCTTTTCTACAGATGACATTGCTTTCATATATCTTTCGTCTGCATCCAGTTTTCTTTTGTTAGGAAACATTTGTTCGCCCGACACCATTACAGAACCCATGCCCTGCATATCTCCTTCCCTGCGCCAAAGCCGCACGTTGTACGGTGTCATAAACTGGCCAACGCCTACCTGTGGCGGCATCCAGCTTCTTGCACCTTTGGCAGCTTCATCCATTGATCGGATTTCATTATCGTACATCTTTACCACTGGGTGTAATGATATGATACTATCAATGATAGTTTCCAGCTTCAATGTTTGCGCATGATTGCTTCCGGCAATGATAGTTGCAAACAAAACCGTGAGTAGTTTATTCTTTAACATCTATTAAATCAATTTTTCCTTTACGTTTTAGTTCCTGTTGCTTAATCATTTCGAAAATGACAGGCGTAATAAGTAATACATAGATAGTGGACGAAATAGTACCCCCAATTAATGGAATAGTAATGGGCCTCATAATATCACTGCCAACTCCGGTAGCCCAAAGAATGGGTATTAAACCAAAAAGCCCAACAGATACTGTCATTAGTTTTGGCCGCAGCCTTTTGGCAGAACCCGCAATAACATATTCTCTGATAATAGCCGGTGTTAATGCGTCTTTGGAATTACCATAGTTAGCAACCATATTATTCATGGCTTCGTTCAGATAAATTGTCATAAGCATGGCCGTTTCAATGGCCATACCAAACAATGCAATAAAACCAACGGCTACAGCAACAGATAAATTAATACCATAAAAATACACCATGAACACACCGCCAATAAGTGCAAACGGAACAGTAATCATAGTGGTAATGGCCTCTTTAAAAGAATGATAGGTGAAGTACAATACTATAAAAATGATAACGAACACAATGGGTAAAATCATTTTTAAGGTACGGTTAGCTCTTATTTGATTTTCCCACTGACCGCTCCATTCCAGAAAATATCCTTTAGGAAGTTTCGTCATCATCTGGTTTAACCGTCCCTGCGCCTCTTTAACAGTGCTTCCTAAATCTCTTTCTCTTACATTAAACAGAACCGTTCCTCTCAGCATTGCGTTTTCTGAGTTGATCATTGGCGGTCCGTCACTCAATTTTATATCTGCCACTGCTTCTAAAGGAATCGGACCAAAGTTCATTGTTTGCACCTGTAAACGCTTTAATGCCTCCAGGTTGTTGCGAAAGTCCTGACCGTATCTGGCGTTGACAGAAAACCGCTGACGCCCCTCAATTGTAGTAGTTAGTTTCATACCACCCAATGCACTTTCAATTACAGTATTTACCTCATCCACACTTAACCCGTACCGGCCAATTTCTTCGCGTTTTATAGCAATGTCTACGTACTTACCACCGGTTATGGGCTCTACATATAAATCCTTCACGCCATCAACCCCTTCTAATTGCTTTTTGATAGTTTGCGCAAATGCATAAATACTGTCAAGGTTTTGCCCATATACTTTCAATCCCACGTCGGTACGAATACCAGTTGAAAGCATATTTATCCGGTTGATGATAGGTTGTGTCCATCCATTAGTTACTCCGGGGATCTGCATTTTAGCATTCAGCTCATTAATAATACCATCCTTCGTCATTCCTACCCTCCATTCGCTTTTTGGCTTCAGCAGAATTATGGTTTCAATCATACTGATAGGAGAATTATCGGTGGCTGTATTTGCTCTTCCTGCTTTTCCTAATACATGTGAAACCTCTGGTACCGTACGAATGATTTTATCTTGTACCTGTAATAAACGCTTTGCTTCAGAATTAGAAACATCCGGTAAAGTAACTGGCATAAACAATAGTGAGCCTTCATCTAATGGGGGCATAAACTCAGACCCTAATCTTGTCATCATTACAATACCCAAAGCCAACGCAAGAATATTTATGCCAATGGTGGTTTTACGCCACGTTAAACACCATTTCAGAATGGGTGTATAAATTTTCTCCAGTGTTCTTGTAATCGGATTTGCGCTTTCAGGTTTCAATCTTCCCTTCAAAAAAAAGGATATCAATACAGGTGTTAAGGTAATAGCAAGGAAGGCATCAATCAATAAAATAAAAGTCTTTGTCCATGCCAGCGGATGAAAAAGTTTGCCCTCCATCCCTGTAAGTAAAAATACCGGAAGAAAGGAAGTAACAACAATAATGGTGGAATAAAAAACACCCGGTCCCACTTGTTTGGATGACTTCTCAATAATGCTATTTCGCTCCTCAATTGTCAATGGATCTTTATTCCTTTTCAATCTCTTTACCATGTTTATGCTTTCTCAGATGATTTAATTTTTTCCAGCTGTGTTTCACTGATATGCCGGTAGGCATTTTCCACCATTACAATACCATCATCCACCACTACCCCAATGGCCAGTGCAATACCGGTTAATGACATAATGTTGGATGAAATACCAAATAATTCCAGGAAAATAAATCCGGCAGCTACTGAAACAGGTAATTGAATAAGAATGATAACAGCGCTTCGCCAATGAAAAAGAAAAACAAGTACAATAACAGAAACTGCAATCATTTCTTCTATCAGTGTTCCTTTTACAGAATCAATGGCCTCCTCTATCAAAGTACTACGGTCATAAGATGTTTTGAGACTTACCCCCTCAGGCAAACCTTTCTCCACTTCCTTCATTTTTGCTTTTACGGCTTCAATAACCTTATTGGCATTTTCATTATAACGCATTACCACAATACCACCTACCACTTCTCCTTTTCCATCCATATCAAAAATGCCAAGCCTTAAGTCACCCCCCATTTGCACAGAACCAATATCTTTTACCCTCACAGGAATACCATTGTAATTGGTGAGTGCAATATTTTCAACGTCTTCCTTGTTTTTAATATAGCCCAAACCACGAATGATATAAGCCATATCTGTCATTTCAAATTTCCGTCCTCCCACATCATTGTTATTGGCTTTAACTTTATTCATTACATCCATCAAAGAGACATTGTAGTATTGCAATTTCACCGGGTCAACCACTAATTGATACTGCTTTTCAAAACCGCCAAAAGATGCCACTTCTGCCACACCCGGCACTGTTTGTAAGGCAAACTTGATGTACCAATCCTGCAAAGCTCGTTGCTCTCCCAAGTCCATCTGAGGGGCTGCCAAATGATACCAGTATATATGTCCCACAC
>JBASZP010000490.1:0-2971 GCA_049660965.1 Daejeonella sp.
AGTTAATGGAATAAGGTTAGGTATCAGAGAAATAAGTACCATTCGCACATCACGGAATAATACCCACATTAGAATAGCAATTAATCCAACAGCAATTAATAAACTATCACGAAGATTATGCAGCAAATAATTGGTTCCTTTAACAAAAATAATATTGGAGCCGGTCAGCTCAACATCAAATTTTTTTGGATTAAAAATAGAATCGATACGCGGCTGGATTTCTTTAATTAACTGGTTCATTCGTTTTGAGCCTACATCAGCCGTTTGGAAACTTACCCGGGTTACTTGCTTATTACTGTCTAAAAAACTCTTAAGCATATTGTTATTTCCACCAGAATTTGCAGCATAATTTAATATGAAATTCTTTTCCATATCATTAGGTACACGATAAAAACTACTATCTCCGCCATAAAATGCCTGTGATGAAAATTTTAAGACTTCAATTAATGATAAAGGTTTGGAAAATTCTGGATAAGCAGAAATCATATCCTGCATTTTCTCGATCTTTTTAATGGTAGAAAGATTAAGGATACCATTTTTACGTTTGGTATCAATACTCACTTCCAAAGGTAAAATACCCTCAAAATTATTTTCGAAAAATCGCATATCCCGATAAACGGAGTCATTCTTTGGTAAATCATCTACCATGTAACCATTAATCTTTATTTGGGTAATTCCCAAAATTGAGACAGCTAAAAGAATAAGGGTTGAAATATAGACCCAGGATTTTTTATGATGAACTACATAATTTAACTGACTTAATATTTTAACCAGAAATTTCCGGTCTAAATGTTTGGTATGCGTTACATCCGGATCTGGAAGATAACTGAAAATAATGGGAATAAGGCAAAGACAAATAACCCAGGTAATCATCACATTTAATGATGCTAAAAGGCCGAATTGCATAAGCAATTCACTATTGGTAAAATATAAAACGCCAAACCCAGTGGCTGTGGTAAGATTTGCTATAAATGTAGTAATTGCAATGCGCTGTATAACAACTTTAAGTGATTGCGATTTATCTCTCTGTTTTTTAAATTCGCTATGATATTTATTCAGTAATAAAATACTGTTCGGGATACCAATAACTACAATTAAGGGGGGTATTAAACCGGTTAGTATGGTAATATTATACCCTAAAAGTACAAGTGTTCCTAAACTCCATATTACACCTACTATAACAAGTAAAATGGGAAAAAATACCGCGTGAAATGAGCGGAAGAAGAACAGTAAAATTAGCGCTGCAGTGCCGATGGATAGGGCGAGGAATAATGAAAATTCTTCGGCAATCTTTCTGCTGATAACTGTACGAATAAAGGGTAAACCTGAATAATGCACTTTAATATTATTCTTTATACTAAAGGCATTACTTTTCTTAATAATAGAATTAATGATGGATATCCGGTCTTCTGAGTTTAGAACTTTTCTTTCAAAAGTAATGGCCATAATTGAGGCTCCATTTTTACTGTTAAAAATTAAGCCTTCATAAAAAGGAAGGGTATATATTTTCTTAAGGGCGCTGTCCATACCCGCTTTAGTAGTTAAAGTATTGGAGGTTATAGGGCTAATTAGAAACTTTTGATTAACCGTATCTTTTTTTAACTCAAAAAGTTTTGCAACAGACAGAACCTGTTTTATTCCCTTTATTTTTTGAATATCATTACTTAGTGCTAACCAATCATTAAATTGATTGCGATTTAAAACATCCTTAGGCTGAATGCCCAAAACCATAATATTTCCATCTTCGCCAAAGATTTTTTTGAATTCGGTATATTTAATAAAAGCAGAATCGGTAACAGGTAATGCTTTCTCAGAAAGTCTTGATATTTTTACTTTACCGGCCTGCCAGGCCATAAAGATAGTGGTAACAGTAAAAAAGATTAAAAGCAGGAAACGATTAACTAATATAAATTTTGAAAGTTTATCCCACATAATAGCTGGTTCGAATTTAAAGCGAAATCAAGAAGTGCCGTCAAAAGTACAAATTTTATTAATTTAGAGCGGTTTGTATGTAAATGCTGTTTACATCACTAAATTGCTTTGGAAAATACATGATAATTTAAGAATGAAAAGATTTTTTAACGGATTTAGCTATGCTTTTAACGGGTTAATTTACGCCTTTAAAACACAAATGAACTTTAAATTTCATGTTGTGGCAACTTTGGCGACTTTAGGATTAGCCACTTATTTAAAGATTAGTAGTGCAGAATGGTTATGGATAATTACAGCCATTTCCCTCGTATTAATAGCAGAACTGTTTAATACTGCCTTAGAGGTTTTAGTTGATCTGGTTTCTCCGGCTCATCATCCTAAAGCCGGTATTATTAAAGATCTTTCAGCCGCTGCGGTTTTACTGACCGCATTTTTAGCTTTATTTATAGGTTTAGTAATTTTTATTCCCAAAGTACTATAAACTATGCTTCATAAAACCCGGGGCATTGTTTTTAAAACTACAAATTTTTCGGAAAGCAGTGTAATTGTCCAGGTTTTTACAGAAAAATTTGGCTTACAATCCTATCTTATAAACGGGGTAAAAAAACCGAAAGCTAAAATAAACCAGAATATTTTACAGCCCTTACATCTTTTAGATATGGTTGTTTATCATAAAGCTGCCGGAAATATACAGCGTGTTGCAGAGCTACGCCAACAACCCATGTTTATAAGCCTTCCATACAACATATTGAAAAATTCAATCGCTATATTTTTGAATGAAGTGCTCTATAAATCTGTTAAACTACAGGTTGCAGATGATGTTTTATTTGAGTTCTTGTTTCATACCATTGAAATACTTGACAGGATAGAAAAAGGGCTTTCTAATTTTCATTTATATTTTTTACTGCGCTTAACCCGGTTTTTAGGGTTTTATCCGGATATTTCCTTTGCAGGCCCATTGGCTTATTTTGATTTAAGAAATGGTAGTTTTACAAAAATACAGCCGCCACACTCATTTATTATTGAACCACCCCAAACG
>JBASZP010000491.1:0-1835 GCA_049660965.1 Daejeonella sp.
GGGCTACGCTACACCCCGAAATATTAATCTTTTTCGGACTGCAAATATAGAATTATAACGTGTAGCAACAAATATATTTCTTGATTTTATTTAGAAAAATATTATTAAATTTAATTTTATCATTAAAAAATCAGTTTTTCTTCGGAGCAAGAGGGCTCCTAATTTTACCTGAAAGTGCCGGAATTTGTTTTTCTGCATTTGCGGATTTTGCAAGTTTAATTTTATAATTAGTATTCTTGGTTAGTTTCACAACTTTCCTTACAAAACCATTTGCAGTAATAGTCAAATTCTTAACATTTAAATTCAGGTTAAAAACAAATTTCCCTTTTTCATCAGCTGTAAATTTTTCATTTGTTTCTGCAACTACAATTGTAGCATAAGGAATTGGATTGTCTTTTTCATCTGTAATTTCTCCGGAAATATTTCTTTGCATAAGAATGTCACCAACTTCTGTTATTTCAGAAACGTTTTGAGGGTTTTTAACTGGTTGCTCCTGTATAATAATTTGCCCTCTTTGTGCTTTTGCTGTATTTAATTTTGCAAAAAATAATAAGAACATAGCGATATAATTCCAATACCAAAATTTTCTTTTCTTAATTTCTTCCGGTGCGGCAATAACCCTATTTAATTGATCTGGATAAGCTCTTCCGCAAATATTCTCATCTTTTATTTTTGAGAAGTAATGCAATAACTGTGCATCACTCATCACACTAAAATCTATTACCTGTTTTTCACAAACATTACAAAAACGTCCCTTTTCTGTAGGGTTCATATTGTTCCAATTTTCATGGCAAGGTTCCGGGATTGCTAATTGTATATTCTGCATCATATTTTTATTAATAGGATGCAGGAAAGTAAAAAATTCCATAACAGAAAAATAATATTCTTTTTTATAATATAATCAGGAAATACTTGGTAAAAACAGTAATTCAATAAATATGATATAAATAACAAACAGTTTTTTTTTAAAAATAAATTTGATTTTTTGCTCTAAATTGGAATTTAATAGAAAATTAAAATGTTTTATTCTTATTTTTAAATAAAATCCGTTATTTTTATCAAAAATTTATAAGAATCTGTAAAAATTATGTCTAATTTAAGATTTCAAGCATTAAATGCTGTTCTTTCCAGGTCAATTCCTGATGTAAAAACTCCTTCTTCCAAAATTTCTGATTTTTTTGGAGTAAATGTATTCGATAAAAGAAAAATGAAAGACTTTTTATCTAAAGAAGCTTTCCAAAGTATTAATAATTCTATTGATTTAGGAGAACCTTTAAACCGGGAAACTTCAGAGCAAATTGCAAATGCCATGAAATCATGGGCAATGGCCAAAGGAGCTACACATTATACACATTGGTTTCAACCCTTAACAGGTACAACAGCGGAAAAACATGATTCATTTTTTGAACCCACTTCAGATGGTTCAGCAATTGAGCGTTTTTCTGGAGATGCTTTAGTGCAGCAGGAACCTGATGCGTCAAGTTTTCCGAACGGAGGGATACGCAATACCTTTGAAGCCCGTGGTTATACTGCCTGGGATCCCTCCTCTCCTGCTTTTATTATGGAAAGCAAATCAGGTAAAACATTATGTATTCCAACTGTTTTTGTTTCCTATACTGGTGAGGCATTAGATTATAAAGCCCCTTTGCTTAAAGCATTATCTGCGCTTGATAAAGCCGCAGTAGAAGTTTGCCATTATTTTGATAAAAGTGTTGAAAAAGTAAATGCCTCTTTAGGTATTGAGCAAGAATACTTTTTAGTTGATATAGCACTATATAATGCCCGTCCGGATCTGCTGATGACAGGGCGTACTTTATTTGGTCACATGTCTGCAA
>JBASZP010000492.1:0-1782 GCA_049660965.1 Daejeonella sp.
TTGAATTGTTAATCATCTACCAAACTTCTCCGGATAAACTTTATCCTGAAATGTGGCAAACGCTTGAAAAAGACATTCAAGAGAAATTGCATGTTATTAAAAGAAATAAATCTCTTAGGCTTATGACTTAAACGACATGTGTCCTTAATGGACACTAAAGGACATTCGAAATCTCCTATGTCTTTGATATGCCTCATGCCCTCCTGTGGACAAACCTGTGGATTGCATTGGGGAAAAGTGAGTTGAATTGGGATCGTATAATAACGACGTTACGATAATTATATATTCGATTCGATAACGATACGTATCCCATGAAAGAACTCACCAGTTCTTTATAAGTTCTTTTAACAATGATTATTATGAAAATTTATACACCTGATGTGATTGCTTTGGCCAATGAAATTGCTGAAAAACTCAATGACAAACAATCCATAAACACCTATTTAAAAATAGCGGAACGGTATAAGGAGGAACATATTCGACGGATACTGGATAAGGTATTATCCATACCTCCTAATGAAATACGTAAGACTCCGGGCGCGTTGTTTACTTTTTTGATCATGCAACAGCATGAATCAAGATATTACAGTCGGGATTAGTGTTTCTACACGAATGCTCGGGTTGGCAATTTTCTCCAATTCTCAACTAATAGAGTTTCAAAGTAAACTCTTAAAGGAAAAATGGACAGATTCCAAGCCAGGTCTCTTTATTGCCAACCTTGCATCGTGTACCAGACACTCTACAATAAAACGATTGGTTTTGTCAATACCGGAGCAACATTACAGAACCATTGAATTTGAAAAACTTTATCAAGCTATTAAGAAGTATGCCTATGAGAAAAAGATCACAATTAAGGAGGTTCCTCGACCTCTACTTCGGAAACTGTGTATGCCAGGGAAAAAGAAAAACAAGGAGAGTGAAATGGCGACCATGGTCCAATGTTATAATGAACTCTTACCGATTTACGAAAAGGAAATGTTGAACAAAAACAAGTACTATGAAAAAGCCTTTGAAGCGGTAGGGAGTGTTATGGTTCATCAGAACACTACATTAAAAATTTTAAAAGACAAGGAGTGATTCCTTGTCTTTTCTATTAGTACTCTTCGGAAAAAAGGAGTGTACAATAATTCTCTTCCTTATTATATAACTGCGAATCAACGGATTCTTTTGTCAGTTGATCAATGCAGTAAATAATCCTGTTTGAGACATCTTCATATATTTGAAGATAATCTAGTCCACCATTTGTTTGAACTCTTTTTAGAATGTCCCGATAAATCCAGATAATTTCTTCGGGGGACAATTCATTGACTATTCTTCTAGTGCAATACAAGGTGCCATTAAATTGGTAAGTTCCTTCCCTTTCCTCTGGGCGCAATTTCCATTGTGTCATTTTTTAATGCCATTATATCCTTTGGGCTTTAAGTTATCAAGGAGGTTCACAACTATTCACAGTTGCCCTCCCTATTTTAATACGGAGGCCCCGGATATACTGTATAGGAATTTCACTTTCACATTTAAACAAATAACAATGGAAAACCACAATGAAAAAAAGAGTATTGATATATACTCTCTTATCACAAACCGCATTATTGAACTCATCGAAGTCGGAACGATTCCCTGGGAGCAAAGCTATGTAGAACGAGGTATCCCGAGAAACCTACTTTCCAAAAGACCATACCGAGGTATGAACAGCTTACTTCTAAATTCCCTCCACTATGAAAGCAATTTGTTCTTGACATGGAAACAGATTAAAACCATTGGAGCCTCTGTCAACAAAGGTGA
>JBASZP010000493.1:0-1835 GCA_049660965.1 Daejeonella sp.
ACTCTATAGACTGTTGTTTAAACATTGTTGACATATTGTCAACCATTGAATTTATCATTATATCTGTTCGCATAACGGCAAAAAGTTGTGTAATTTTTTCCTTTTTATTTTGGGCAGAAAGGTTAAACGATGTAATTAACATCAAGAATCCAAATAAAATTAAATTTTTCATAAATGTTTTTAGTTAATGTTTGTGTCCAATATTTTATTAAATTACTTTGTAATAATTATCCGCAAAGTATGCAACAAATATACAAAAATCCAGCAAATTCAATATAAAGCAATCCTTATTTTTAATTTAGATTTTACTTTTTCAAGTTCTAACAATAGCTAAGCTGGAATACCTTTCAAAACGAAATAAAACGATACGATTTGATACCCAAATATCCACAAATGATACGATAAACTTATCTTCATAAGCCACAGGTACATTACGTGAGGATGAATCGCTATCAGTTAATCAAATCAAGTAATTCTTCTTTACTGATTTGCATAAATATTGATATCTCATTTAGAATTTTTGAAAGCGTCCCAATCTTAATGGGATTATGATTGGGGATAGTAATATGATGTTCAATATTTTCATCAATCTTCGATAAACGAATGTGACTTCCTTTTTGTCGGGTAACTATATAGCCTACTTTCGATAATTTTTTTACTAAACTTTATCCAGTTTCATCTCTTGGTAGTTTCATGCTGTCAATAATTCATCTTTGACAAAGTGCATTCTCACAATTCGCTGCACATTATCATCAAAATGGCAGGAAACAGCTTCAATAATATTTTCTTTTAATTCTGCCCATGTTTCTCCTTCAGTAAAAATGGAATGCCCTAGTGCCTCTGCCTCAAAACCACCTTCAGGAGACTCATTGATTACAAATATTATTTCTTGCATTGCTATTATTTTAATACAAAAATATAAAACTATTGTCTCGTCTATATAATTACTCGTAAAAATATATGTAATTCACATTACTCATTAGAAAATAACAGTTCTGATAATTTTATTGTAGGCTCGTTTCTTGCAACGGGCCTACTGTTTTTGATAGAATAATTTTTTTCAAAATAAATCCTAATCCCCAAAAACAATTCAACCATCTATACGTTAACCATATAGTTAAATAAAATAGTTAAACCATTTAGTAGAAAGTGAAGCAAGCACTATCCGATACTGAAATCCGAATCATCGCAGCCGCCGAGCGCATCTTCCTACTCAAGGGCATCGACGGCGCGCGCATGCAAGATATAGCCGATGAAGCTAGCATCAACAAGGCCATGCTGCACTATTATTTTAGGAACAAACAGCAACTTTTTGACATTATTCTCGATGATAAGATTTCAAAGGTTTTTGATGTATTTCAGGTGTGGGCACAGCCGCATCTCAACTTTGAGCAGAAGCTCCGAAAATTCGTGGAAGAAGAAATCAATCTTATAAAATCCTTTCCCATCCTTCCCTTATTCATCATGCTCGAGGCGCGTAAAAACCCTAATTTGATACCCAATAAATTGAAGAATTTTCCTATCCATGACATAAAAGAAACCTTCCAAAACATCATCCAAGCTGATATAGACAAAGGCAATATACGTCCCGTAAAAATGGATGAAATTATTCTCAATACCATGTCGCTGTGTGTGTATCCAGTCATAGCCGCACCCATATTCCAGTATGCATTTAAGGTGGACAATGATGCATATATGCAATACCTTGAAGAGCGAAAACAGCTAGTGCCAGACATGATATTGCGAGATCTGAATTATAAAACACCGCAAAATTAGTAATACATATATGCTTAGATTTACCTTTATTATTGCGTTTTTATGCACCAGTGTGTACC
>JBASZP010000494.1:0-2742 GCA_049660965.1 Daejeonella sp.
AAGGTTAAAGACCATTTTAAAGCCCACCCCAAAACCTGGGATTATTTTGCCACCGCAAAAAATAAGCAAAGCCAGTTACAGCAGTTTAAAACAGAACTGCTGAAGAACACTTATAAGTTCGACTCTGCGGCAGATAGTTTTATTTACGATAAGATAAGTATTGCAAAAGAAAAACTGGATTTACAAAATCTTACTGTAACAGTTTACCAGGCGCAATACACCGATGAATTGAATGCAAGCATTATTTATCTGGAAGGCGAAGCACATATTGTTTTCAGCGGCGCTGTAACAAAATTATTAAATGAAGAAGAGCTGCTTGCAGTGCTGGCCCACGAGTTGACGCATGTAAAATTATATTCCATGCTGGACGGCAATTTGGAAATTGCCGACCGAATCATTACCTCCATTGCCAATAATCACAACAGCGAAGCATCTTATTACGAAACGGCAAGACTGTTCCGTTTATACACCGAAATTTTTTGTGACCGTGGGGCTTACAGTGTACTTGAAAAAATAACCCCTGTAATCACTTCATTGGTAAAGGCTTCAACCGGGCTTGAAAGGATAAATGCAGAAAGCTACCTGAAACAGGCAGATGAAATATTTGCCAGTGAAAACGGATTAAAAACTGCAGGCGTTTCCCATCCTGAAAATTTCATCAGGGCAAAAGCGCTACAGCTATGGCATGAGAAGAAAGATGCCGCTGAAGAAGAAATCATTAAAATGATTGAAGGTGTCAGCGACCTTGACCAGTTGGATATTTTCAGACAAAAAGAACTGGCAGATATTACCAGGAAGCTTTTGCAATTGTTCCTTAAACCCAAATGGTTTCAAAGCAACATGGTGATAAGCCAGATTAAGCAATATTTTGCTGATTTTGCCCTTGATGAAAAAGCATTACTTACTGAAAAATTTTCCGAAATAATCAAAGCATCTCACCAAAGCGTAAAAGACTACTTGGCTTATGTATTGCTTGATTTTGTATTGGTGGATGCTACACTGGAAGAAATCCCATCGGGCTGGGCATTTCAATTTGCCGAAGATGTAAGCCTGAAAGAAACTTATGATGGCGTTATAAAAAAGGAACTAAAATTCAGCGATAAAAAACTGCAGCAGCACAAACAGAAAATGCTGGCTGCATATTATGAAGTGAAGGAAAATGAAGGCGAACAGATTTATGAATAATCATCAACATCTTTCTTGAAATGGATACTACAAAAATATATTTCCATCAATTTTTAGAAACCGCTTTTGACAATGGCACTTATGCCACTGATGATGTAATTGCATTTGTGCTGCCGTTGTTTGAAGAAGTGTTAAGCTTTCATGAAGCAGCGCAGGTAGCACCGTTTGAAAGTGATGCTGCTTTATTTATTACTGATAAAAGGATTGATATTGATGAGAATTTTGCACATGTGCCATCATCTGCATTAATAAAAATAGAAACACTGTTTTCAACATACCAATCAACACAGTTTAATATAATAGGAAAGAGCAAAGTGGAAACCGATGTGGACGAAGGCACATATAAAGTGGAAGACTTACAGGTGCAGTTCAATGCAAATGAACCGTTGTTGCATCCTGCATTTATTAAAGGCTGCAATTGTTTTGAAATTTTGCTTGGACACCACGATGCACAAACAGATATTTTTTGTTTGGGTTTGGTGCTGGGCAGTATGGCGCTTAGTTTGGATTTGTACGATGAAGAAGATGTAAGAACATTTGCCCATTACAGAAACAATCCTGTTCAGTACAACAACCGCATCCATCCTGCCATTAGCAGTTTGATAACTGAAATGACGGAGCTTGACCGCAACAAACGCACTGCGGATTTGTATGATGTAATCCACCGCCTGAAACATTACAGGGATTACGACCCAGAAAAACAAACTGATTTAAGCAAAGTGGCCGGTTGGATAAATAAAGAACTGAAAGAAAGGAACCAGTTTATTTTAAACAAACTCCGCAACCGCTTATTTGATACCAGCCGCCGCAACCGCCTGCTGTTTTACAAACCCAACATGCGTTTTATAAACCTAACAGTAAGCAGTGTGCCAATGGTTTTGCATTACCAAAGCATCCGCCCGGATTTATTGTTTACATGGAACAGTGATGTGTCTGCTAAAGTAAAAAGCATGAAAGAAATTGTGCTGAATAAATATCTGCGCTTTGAAGACCATCTTTATTTATCGTCATCATTAGATAAAATAAGAACAGAATGCCAACGAGATATTAACGAATATGGTTTTAGTCAGTTGAAACTGGTAATAGCATTTTTAAACTGGCACAATTTAAAAGAAGATGCAAAGGAAAGGATACAAAGCCCTTTGTTATTAATTCCTGTTGAACTGAAAAAAACAAAGCGGCTGAAAGAAGACCATTTTACCATGAAGGTGCTGGACAATGCTGCCGAAGTAAATCCCGTTTTAGCAAACCAGTTAAGGGAATTGTATGGAATAAAGCTGCCAGATTTTGTTGATTTGGATGATATGAGTTTGGAACAATTTTATCAATTATTAAAATCACAGATTGACAGTGCCAACCAGGGCATACAGTTGCATTATACTGATAAACCAAAAATTAAATTAGTTCACAGTGTTGCCAAGCAAACAGTAAATAATTATAAAAAAAGGTTAAGAAGAAAAGGCAGCCAGTTAGAAAGCTATAAAAATATTTCTTATAGTTATCAGACAGAACACTATAAACCATTGGGGCTTGAAATATTTAAACAACGTATAGAGC
>JBASZP010000495.1:0-1735 GCA_049660965.1 Daejeonella sp.
AAAATTTATTTTTTAAAGATACCGCCCAAATTACTGAGCCGATGATCAGATACATGAATAAATATTGAAAACTATTAATCCAAATACCTCCCCAACTCGAAAAAGGCAAATTTTCTATATAAAAAAGAATATTATTTGTAAAGGATATTAGCCAGTTAAGCATAACACCTAAGGGTTTCAATACTGCATCCCAGGGAATAAAAAGAAAAGCAATACCGGCGTACATAAGAACAGCGACTGGTAAAACAATAAAGAGGTTACTGATTAAAAAGTAGACAGGGAATTGATGAAAATAGTAAATGCTAATTGGAAATGTAGCTAATTGTGCGGCAACGGATAATGCGCAATAGCTCCACGCCCAGTCCAGAATTTTATTTTTGATATAGATACTATGATAAATTTTAGAGTGCAGGTAAACCAGACCGATTACAGCTAAATAAGATAGTTGAAATCCAACATCAAGTAAATAGAAGGGATTATATAAAAGGAGGAAAAATGCCGAAATAGCTAAAAGGTTATAGGTGTTTAGGTTTTTATTTAAGGCTTTACCTAAAACCACAAAGGTTAACATCATAGCTGCCCTGCAAACGGATGGAGAAAAACCGGTAATTAAGGAATAG
This sequence comes from Daejeonella sp., assembly GCA_049660965.1. Lineage (GTDB taxonomy): Bacteria > Bacteroidota > Bacteroidia > Sphingobacteriales > Sphingobacteriaceae > Daejeonella. Next base: position 621 of record JBASZP010000495.1, read on the forward strand.
AACCAAATGACGGTAATCATTAACAGAGCGCTGAAAATTCGTAGCTTATGAGTTTTGTTTAATGGTTTTAGCAAAAAACTTAATACCAAAAACACAATACCTACATGCATACCTGATACGGAAAGAACATGCATAGTCCCTGTTTTTGAATAGGCGCTGATGACTTCTTTACTTAAATCGGCACGATAACCTAATATTAAAGTTGAAGCTAATGCAGCGGATTCTTTATCAGGCAGATATCGGTAAAATTTTGCTACTAATTGTTTTCTTAAATTTAGGGCGTAAGCTATAATTGGATTTGCTGTATTGTGCTTAAGCAGTTTAATTTGACTGGCATTAATAAATGCCTGCTGATAGATTTGCTGTGTTTCAAGATATTTTTTGAAATTAAACTCTGCAGGGTTGTATGGCTGCTCTATTTCATTAAATCTGGCCGGAATAAGTAATAAATCTCCATACGATAAATTGATCGGTTTTAACGAGTCTGTTTTTAACGCGATTAACAGTTTGCCTTTTACATTTTGCACAGTTACTATATCTAAACTGTATGTTACCTGTGTTTCAAACCTTAATATATCACTCGTAATTTTAGGTTCATTAGTAATTTTAACTAATAATGCATCGGATGTGTTATTTGTAAAATAAGTTGGATCAAAGCGTTGTGATTTTCGAATGGCTATATGATAGGCGAGTATAAAAAGAAAAATATGGGCTGTTAATCCAATCAGCCATCGTATTTTATATGAATTAAATTTTTTATATGCGAAAATGAGGAAAGTAAATATTCCCAATAAAAAGAACAGGAAAATAAGGGTTTGATTAAAGATAAATTCGCTGGGCAATAACCAGGCAACGGAAATACCTATTATTAGAGGTATAAGTAAACGTACAAATGGAATTTCACTTTTTAAAATCATTTAAAACTGGTATCTTAACTGAGCTTTAATATCGGATCGCTTGTGTCCGTTAATCATATCTAAACCGGAGCCAATTGTTTCTAAATTGATATAGTTAGTCAAACTATATTTTAGCCATATATCTAATCCTCTTTTTAATGTATATCTGGCGTTTAAATAACATTTTATACCCCGGTTTTGGTAGAGTCCGAAAGAATA
>JBASZP010000496.1:0-4231 GCA_049660965.1 Daejeonella sp.
TTATCCTTTCCATTGATAATACCCCTACAACCTACATAGTCACATTTTTTGTCGTTAATGTATTGTTCCAGGCATTTTCCTGTAAAGTCACCGAAATTGCTTTCCGCCTTTGTCATACCCTCAATAAGTATTTTGATGGACACCTCATGTACCAACGCCAATTCAGGATTGTTGAGCAGATCAATACCTAATAACTTACCCATCTTTTTGTAATTATCATACCATGTCAACTGAACGTAACCCCGGCCATAATAAATTTTGTTGGGGAATAAATAAGCAGTCCCATCCATTTTAACCTTGCCACTGTATCTCCTTCCTCTGCCTTTCTCGCGCTCCTCAATAGGCTGCATGGTTCGACCTGTTTCGTGATAAACAGTCGCTAACATATAAGCTACGTAGCGTTTATCCAAATGCGCTGTGGCAGTTAAAATGAGTTCAAACCCGTCTACCTGCTTTTGAGAAAAACGGCCATTGAATAGCCCGTATTTAATACTTTCGTAAAATTTTTCCTTATTCATTATCTATTTTCCTTAGATTGTTGTTTCGCCAACTCATTCAGTTGGTACTGGATAGAATTAACCTGAGCTTTCAGGGCATCAAATTCTACCTGTCGGAGCTCCGTTTGATTTTTTACCGCCGAAATATCCATTTTCAACCCGAAGTAAGCTCCAAATCCACTTGAAACAATAATCGTTGTGGAGAGAATGATCGTGTAAATAAGCTTTCCGGTAATCCCTCTCAGCTCCTTGTTTTCTATTGCTGTCATAATTAAAAAAATGGAAAGAATTTTAAATCCGTTGGTAACTGGCCACCATCATCAGCCGGAGTATATCCGGGCAATAAAAGAGGTATTTCAGAGAAATAGCCGGCTGCTGTTTCTTTTACATGGCTCAATAATAGTTGCACCCGGTAATCACTTGCCGGAGTTTTATAGTTTACATTATTGATCATGCTGAGATAATTAGCGCTTAAACCTAAAGGGCTAATCTCAACAGCAAGCTGAGGCAAGGCCTTTGCAATCGTTGCGTAAGCAATGGCATTTCTTACAACTTTTAGCAATTTTTTATCAGCTGCAGATACGGGATCCGTCGAAGCCAGGCGAGTTTTTAAAGCAGTATATTCACCGCCCATAGCCGCGGTGATCTGTTCATCTTCTACCTGTTTAATGATTGGCCAGAAACAGGCAAAAGTCAGCCGGCTCCGGTTAATATGGTAGCAGTCATCAAACTGAGGAGCGTTATTAATAAAATAGGTGGTATTGGCTGTACGTGTATCACTTGTTTTATAGGTGTTAAAATCAGCAGCATTAGTTTCCAGATAATCAATAGTGCTGTCCAGGCCGTTCATCCCCAAATTGCTGACACTGGCCATCACCTGGTTAAGTTGCCATTCAAATGCAGTTTTTCGGTCACCGGTAGTGATGATCTGAACGCCGCTGTCACTGATCTGCACGTTTCCCACAGGCAGATACATCCAAAAAGCAATATTTGATATCGCATGCTCCAGGCGGGTGATCAGCTCTAATGCCTTACCGGTAGGTGCACCAATAGCGGAAAGATCCGCATAAAATGTGGCGCCAAGTAAAGGCAGAACATACGTGTTTTCCGCTTGTAAAATAAACGGTTTGATCAGCTCCCAGCTAAACGAAGTGTTTGCAGGCACATGCTTCAAAAAAGTGTTGATGTCTTTAACTATCATGCTTTCCCTGTATTTAAAACACTGTCAGTACTGGCCCCGCTATCCAGGCTGGTTAGTATGGTATCTTCAAACACAAACTTCATTCGCGGATACTTTTTAGTCCATCCGTTATATTTGGCTATAAAATTCAATGGAGCAAGTATTTTCTTCCGGTAGGGCTCAATTTTTGAAAGAAATAAAATAAAGGCTTCCCGCTTATCGGTACCACTGTGGCTGCTTTTGTCCCCGGGATTGAACCCCAATAGTGTAGGATCCATACCTAAAGAGTAAAGCAATAAGCTGAAGGCCTCCTGGTTATCCTTCAGTAGAGTTCCGTCCTTGGTTTTATTCTCAATAGGAGTAATGCTGACACCTGGTACCTTGTCTTTATGATTAATGACCTTAAAAATAGAGGCAATGGATTTTCCGGCGTTTTCAGGAGCGGAAAGGAAGTCATTCCAATTCTGCAGCTCTTGTTTCCGTATGGCCAATCCTTCAGGCTTATCTTTTACATCACTATAAGCCTTTCCATACTTAGCTTCAAAATAATAGTCCGGAACTTCTAAATGATATTGAACATTACAGCCGTTTTCCATTTGCCACTTCTTATACTTCGGAATCATGTTGAGCACCTCGTTCCAGTCGCTTTGGCGGAACGCATCCCAGTGCGCTAACTGGTAAAAAGTTTTACCAGGTGTGGCATAGCTAACCGGAAAAATAAACTCATCCTCATTTAAGTTCTCTACCTCGGCAACCAGGTTAAATGCCGAAGTGTCTATTGAAGGGTAAGTAATTGTTTCTTCGTCCGATATTTTGGCTTTCGGCCAGTTGGCATTGACATAAACTTCCCTGCAGATCCCATTGGCATCCTGTTCGCAGAAACGACAAAAAGAAGTGTCTTCAGCATCTATGCGAAGTATCTTTTTACCGTTAATACTGCGGGTAAGCTTCGGGAAAACATTATAAAAGGTAAATAGGTAAGTAAGGGCCTCATTAATGTAGTTTTCGGTTGAATACAATTCCAAAAAGTCCCATATCTCCGGATCATTGATGTATTGAATTTTTTTCTTCCCGTCCTCGTCCCATTTGTAAAAGATAGGTACCACGTCTTTTCCCTGGGCCATACATACTTTATCATCCAGCGTACGGGCAATAATGGGGTTGGTAGCTAATAACTCTATAATAATTTGAGGGAAATTATTTTCGGGGCCCCAAGAAGCTAAACCTTTGCTAACCTTCTTATCTTTAACAATCGGGTTGCGATTTACCTTTTTAGGAAGACCCACATTACCGCCCATGGTAACCAGCACACCCTGGCCGGATCCGGGTAATACCGCTAAATTTCCGTTGACATAAATACTCATGCGACAGACCTCCCGTTAATTTCCAGAATTAAATCAATATGGAGCTTGCGTACTTCATCGGTACCGACTGCGCAAATATTACGGGTCCTGTTTTTCCGGTGAAAAGGCGTTTTAATATGACCGTCAGCTGTAGCCTTAAAATTGCCTCGTTCGTAACGGAGACGGCTTAGAATAGCCTTCTCATAAATGATCACTTCACCACCGGTATCACGGTTTAGATCTGCAGTGACAAAAGCAATACTAAAAGGTTTTGGTTTCCCATTAGCAAGCAGATCCTGCATCTGCATAAGCGCATCTTTCAATTTAATCACAAACGAAAGTAGCCAGCCGATCGCGGGTCATATAGGACAGAAAAGAGAGCAGAAAAATAAAAGGTTATAATTTATAAACTATTGCAAATGTGAAATAGTTTATTAACCTTTGTTTATACAAAAGCGAAGTAGTTTAAAAAAGAAATGGAAAAACAGATTTGGAAATTCCAATTTATAGTAGCAGACAGGTTATCTATAGCAATGCCTAAAGATGCTGAAATTCTAACAGCTCAAACACAAGGCGGGATGGCCTGTATATGGGCTTTGATCAACCCAGAAAACGAAAAAGTGCAAAGATATTTTGAGGTATTCGGAACCGGAAATCCTATTCCTTGTGATACTGTAATTGAACGAAAATACATAGCCACTTTCGAGGGTGGAGGAGGTAGATTGGTATTTCACCTATTTGAGCGAATAAATTAAATATTAAAAACAAAGAAATGGATGATAGTTTAAATAGAAAATACATAGCCATAAAACCCAAAGGGCTTAACCATTACTTGTGGTTTGAGCAAGAAAAAGTTATTACCGAGTTTGGTTGTTTTATTGGTCAAAGTGGGTGGGGCGAAGGCGGCGCTTTTACAAACATAAAGTGTAAGATTGATCAAATAGAAAGTTTTATTTATAGTGATCAACTACAATATGAGTAAGATGATGAACACTAAACAAGCATTTACAGAACTCACTTCAGAGAGAAATTGGTATAAACCATTAAATATTCACTTCTCTACTGCGGCCGGTTACATTATACGCTTTAAACGTGGTGAATTGTCCACAGATAAAATAGAAGAAATTCTAACCAAGGCCGGTTATATTGTTAAACAAGAAAAATTATGGCAGAAAAAATAAATAATATAATAATAAGATGATAAAATCACA
>JBASZP010000497.1:0-1938 GCA_049660965.1 Daejeonella sp.
CCTTCGTGTTATTTTGGTTTTTATACAATTTGTTTGTGAATTATAAAGTAAGTACTAGTATTAAGTTTTTGGCAATATTGATTTTTGTTCCATTTTTTTTACTGGGACTAAAAATAATAGCAGCAAACTATGTAGAAGTTTTTCAAAATATTGGGAGAGAAGTTGTAGATAAGCCGGATGATTTTGGATTAGTTATGGGGCGTGTGTCGGGCATGTTCATTGTACCGAAAATGCTTCTCAGCAACCCATTTTTTGGCATTGGTTTAGGTAACTATCCTCTTGTGAGGAATTCACCCGATTACCTAGGAATATTTCCTTACGTTCCCCATTGGGATGAACATGGATTAGGGGGCCTTGTATCTTTAGCAGTAGAGGGTGGGCTTTTGATTTTAGGGTTATTTACTTTGATTTTGATAAGAATCTATTTTGAGCTAAAGCAAAGGAATCGGGCAATTTCAGAAATAATTCTCCTGTTTATTATTCCTACCTTATTGGGTGTTCAACTTCATTTTATGTATATCTGGTTTGTTTTAGGTGTAATTTTAGCTTTATTAAGATCTAACGATAATTTGCTCCTAAAACTAAAGGGCTTTTAACGTTTCTTCTATGACTTCTTTTCTACGACAAAATTTGGCCACGATAGAGAAGATAGAATTTTTTCTACTGGCATCAGTTATTGCAACACTACCTTTTTTGGTTGTAATAAATAGTATTCTAATAATACTTCTTTTTGTGCAAAGTCTTGCGCTTTTCTATGCATCATCAGAGAAACGCATGCTTAACCTTAAGCAGACACTTTTATTGGCAATACCATTCTTGATTTATTTGATCCCTGTGTTAATCAGAAACGATTGGCGATCATTTCCAATTTTAGAAACTAAGTTTAGCTTATTAGTCATACCTATAGCGTTTGGGCTTAATCGTAGCTTTTTTACAAAGCAAAGAGTTCAATCGTTGCTTGTTATTTTCATCATTTCCAGTTCGTTGGCTGCATCCCTGACCTTCAAGAATAACACAGATTTCCTTTTTAACAGAAGTATGGAGATAGCAGATTATATAATTATTCGAAGGCCATACTTTGGATTATATATTTGCTTTTGTGCGTTAACGCTGATTTATATTTTGATAGAATCAAAATATAATTTTTTAACACATGTTTTTAAAGCTGTATTCATCTTTTCACTATTATATTTTGCTTACCTGATCTATGCTAAAATGGCCCTTATTGGTTTTTTTTTAGCTGGAGGTAGTTACTTACTTTTTTATCTTGGAAAATGGGTTGCTACACAACGCAAATTAGCAAATAGAATTTGGCCAATACTGGGCATTTTAGGTTTTGTGATTGTAATTGGATTCGTGATTATTAATTGGGCTAACCTCTCCCGAATGTTTTGGGGTGGAATTACTGAAGAGGAATATCATATTAATGTTACTTCCAGTTGGGTGATTAGAAAGCTGATTTGGAACTGTGCAATGGAAATTCTTGCAGGAGACGGTGCGTGGTTAACTGGATTGCCAATTAGTAAATCTCAGGAAGCACTAAACCATTGCTATCAGACAAACTACTCTAATACCTGGTTTATCAATGAAAGATTTAATGCACACAATGAGTTTCTGCAAATATGGATCCACACAGGTATTTTTGGTGTTACTAGCTTTTTAATTTTTTTAGGCTGGTTACTATGGTCGGCTATCAATCAAAAGAAAATCTTTTATGTAGCATTTCTTGTATTAACTCTTATTTGTGGTCTTACCGAATCCTTGTTTTTGGTTCAAAAAGGAGTTGTTTTTTTTTCCATTTTTAATTCACTTCTTTACTTTGAAACTAAGGAAGACTAATTGGGAAAATCATTCTCCATTTTCAAGCTCTTCAGAAAGAATCAGGTCTAGAACTTGATAAAAATCCATAGTATAATTCCACCCAATATTCTTCATATT
>JBASZP010000498.1:0-2532 GCA_049660965.1 Daejeonella sp.
GAGCAGAAGGTAACACAGGTTGTGGGTCGAAATAATAAGGATGTTTCCTCAATTATTTCTAATGTTACCGTAGGAGTTACAGATCCGCAGGATGAAGATCAGGGAAAATACACCAATAAAGGTAAAATAACAGTTGCCTTTGTTGAATTTGGAAAACGAAGTGGGGGAAGTACAGCAGCATACTTAAATAAGATAAGAGATTCTGTTAAAGGAATTGCAGGCGCTGAAATTACTGTAGCCCAGGAACAGGGAGGTCCTCCAACAGCAAAGCCCATTAGTATTGAAATTACGGGCGATAATCTAGATTCACTGGTAAGTACTTCAGAGCGTTTGAAAAAATATCTCCGGTCTAAACAAATTGCCGGGGTAGAAGAGTTAAAATCCGATTTTCAAACCAATAAACCCGAAATCATATTTGATATTGATCGCGAGCGTGCAAACCGTGAAGGGATTTCTACCGGGCAAATTGGTATGGATTTGCGTACAGCTATATTTGGTAAAGAGGTTTCTAAATTCCGCGATTTTGATGAAGATTATGAGATTAACCTTCGTGCAAGAGAAGATCAAAGCAATAACCTGGATGCTTTAAAGAACATGAAAGTTACTTATCGTGATATGGGTATGGGAGGAATGATACGGCAAGTTCCTTTATCATCTTTTGCAAATGTTGAATATGTAAATACTTATGCCAGTATTAAAAGGAAGCAGCAAAAGCGAATTATAATTTTATCATCCAATGTTTTAAGTGATTATAACCCTAACCAGGTTGTTGCTAATATTCAAAGTGAAATTAACCAGTTTGGTAAAACCAGTGGTGTTGAAGTTAAAATGGCGGGTGAGCAGGAAGAGCAATTAGAAACAGCGGCATTTTTAGGAACAGCCATGTTAGTTGCATTAGGTTTAATATTAATTATTCTGGTTACTCAGTTCAATTCCATAAGTAAACCACTTATTATTTTAAGTGAAATACTTTTTAGTATTATCGGGGTATTATTAGGTATTACCATTTTCAGAATGGAAATGTCAATTGTAATGTCCGGAATTGGTATTGTTGCATTAGCAGGTATTGTGGTACGAAACGGTATTTTGCTGGTAGAGTTTACTGATTTAATGATTGAGCAGGGAATGAGTGTGAAAGAAGCTGTAATTGAAGCTGGCCGTACACGGATGACACCTGTATTATTAACTGCAACAGCTACTATGTTGGGTTTAGTGCCCTTAGCAGTGGGTTTAAATATAGATTTTGCAACCTTGTTTACCGATTTTAATCCTCATTTGTATTTTGGAGGAGATAACGTTGCTTTCTGGGGACCATTATCATGGACAATGATCTTTGGTTTAAGCTTTGCCACCTTCTTAACATTAATATTAGTTCCCTGCATGTTTGTAATAGCAGATACTAATTCTAAGAAAATAAAAGGCTGGTTTAGAAAATCGGCATAAGGTTAATTTTGTCTGTTTAATTTTTTGTTTATAAATACGGGTTCACAGGGTGGGCTCGTATTTTATAAAAAATAAAGGCATAAAAAAACCGCAGGAAATAACTCTTGCGGTTTTTATTTTTCTGAATAATCTCAGATTACATTTTGTTAGTTTTCTTAGCTGTATCTGTTTTAGCTGTATCTGTTTTTGTTGTATCAGCTTTAGGAGTTTCAACAACAGCAGTATCAGCAACAACAGCTGTGTCAACAGTAGTAGAATCAGTAGCTGAATCAGCTTTTTTGTTTGAGTCACATGCAACAACAGATAAAGAGATAGCTAAAGCTAAGAAACCGAATTTAAATAAATTTTTCATTTTAATTTTTTTAAGAGTGTTTAATAATATAATTTATAACGTTAATACTCCCAATTAAAAAAGGTAACCCGCTAGTATGAATAAAAATAAAAAAATATTTTTCCTATCATTGGGTTACAATTTTGAATAAAAAGTATTAAACAGTGCACAAAGAGATAAAAAGTTCAGTTCCAACGGATAGTGAAGTTATTTTAGGAATTCTGAATGACTCAAAAGATATTCTTAACCGTTTATATAAATCTTATTTCCCTGTGATATTACAATTAGTATTAACTAATAACGGGAATGAGGATGATGCGAAGGATATTTTTCAGGAGTCGGTGATTGTTCTTTATAATAAAGTTAAGAGCGGGAATTTTGAACTGAGCTGTAAACTGAAAACGTTTATTTATTCAGTTTCCCGAAGATTGTGGTTAAAGCGTTTAAACCAGCAAAGTAAAAATGCAGGCAGAATAACAGACTTTAGCGAATTTCTACTAGTTGAGGAAGATATAGATCAGCATGAAGAAAAGGACCAACAATTTAAACAGATGGAACATTCTCTCACTCTTTTAGGGGAGCCATGTAAAACTATTATTGAAGATTATTATATGCAAAACAAATCTATGCAGGAGATTTGTGAGAAGTTTGGTTATACAAATGCGGATAATGCCAAAACTCAAAAGTATAAATGCCTGCAGCGTTTGAAAAAACTATTTTTTCAGAGAAAGGAAAACTAAACATGAAAACTGATATAG
>JBASZP010000499.1:0-4590 GCA_049660965.1 Daejeonella sp.
GAAATGTTTCCGAAAAGTGGAAAAAGAAATAATCTTTTACGAAAAGAAATCCCTGAAGACCCAATTGAAAGAACTTTAAAAGAAACACAATACATCAATAAAAAACTGAAAGAAAAACTCGGCGAATTAGTTGGTTCAGACAAGATTTGGGTAACATCTGGTGCCGTTACTGATATTCTAAGAGAAAAATGGAAGCTGAATGATATTTGGAAAGAATTAGTGAAGGAACGATATAGTTCTTTCAAAGCCCCTACTGGCAAAAAGACTTTCCAATTAAAGTCAATTTCCGAACAACAAGATTTCCTTAATGAACTCAAAAAATCAATTTTTCTTGATGAAGAATTTAATGGAATTAAAATAAAAATTGGAAAAAAAGATTTTGACTTTAATTCAAAAGAAGAAATACTAAAAATAATTGATGATGTAGAACTTATTTTGAATGCGAACATAAATGGCGCAACTAAGATATTACCTTATAAATATGCTTCTTCTGATGAAAGTTTTGAAACAAAAAGCTTGATTTATAAAACAAAACATTTTAATACAAAAACAAATGAATACGAAGATGTAGAAAAATTTGCAGGAATGTCCAAACGAATTGACCATCGTCATCACGCCTTAGATGCGATTATTATTGCTTGTACAAAGCAGAATCATATTCAATACATCAATAATTTGAATGCTATTAACAGTGCAGATATTGAAAATGACGACAGCAAAAAAGCAAAATACAAAGGTATAAAAACAGATGTTTGTTTAGGGAACAGCAGTAGTAAGTTCAAATTCCCTTGGGATGAAAATAAATTTATTCCAGAAGTGAAACAGGCTTTGCAAAATGTATTGATTTCGCACAAGAATTCGAATGTTTTAATCAGTCCATCCAAGCATCGAAATAATAAAGATATTAATTCGGGTAAAATGGCTTCAGTAAGAGGAGAATTGCATTTACAAACCAATTACACCAAGAAGAAATATTTTGAAAATGAGAAAATTGATATTGTAAAACTGATTCCTCTTTTGTTTAAAAAGAAAATGGAGAACCAAAATCAAACATTGGTTCGTTTCAAATCTTTTGATGAAATTATTAAGGAAACGGTTCTAAAAGAGAAATATCAGAATATTTTAATTCCATTATTTGAAGAATAGGATGCCGAAAAATTGACAGAACAAACTGTAAAAGATTTTTCCAATGACGTTTTGAAAAGAATTGAAGATAAAAAGCTTTTTATTCACGAAAAAACGGGAGAAAAAATGACTTGGCTATCAACTTTTACAGAAAAAAATGCTTCTGTTCGTCCAATGGGATTATCTATGGATTTGAATATTGAGAAAGAAATAAAAGATTTTTCAAATCCAAGATTAAGGCGTTTAGGTTTATACAGAATAAATTATATAAAACGCGAAACTGAAAAAATAAAGGCTTTAAAATTACCATTTAAAGAAGAAGTAGATGCCAAAATTCGTAAAGTAAAAGAAATCCCTCTATACAATAATGCCATTTATGAAGTTCGGATAAAACAAAAAGACGGGAAGCATAATTGGGTTGAAATAAAAGATTTAGAAAATTCAGATTTAGAAAATATAGAATATGCTAAGCCAGAAACTACAATTGCAATTAAAAATAAACTAAAAGAATTCTCACTCAAGGAATTAAAAGAAAGATATATCTCTAATCCAATTTTCTTGTCAGAAAAACCAACTCTTGTTAAGAAAGCAAGACAAAAAAGTTACTATCAAGACTTGTACGAATTGAATGATGGTCGTTATGTTTATTCAAGAGATGTATTTATGACTTATGTTTTTATTCCAGAAGATTCAGATAGACAAGATGCTAAACGAGAATTAGAGTTTTTGAAGTTTTTTGATGCAGTAAAAATCGTAACATTAGATAAACCAGATAAAATTGATTATCAGAAGTTAATTAAAAAAGAAGATTATAAATTATTATTTACGCTTTCTAAGAATGATATAGTATATATTCCAGATGAGATCTTAACAGATGAACAAATTGCAGAGATCAATTGGAAAGACAAAAGTGAAATCATTCCAAAGCTATTTGTTGTAAAAGATATGAACCCAAGTAGGAATGAAATATTGTTCCAGCACATCAATAAATCAGATTCCATTAGAGTAAATGGAGATGAGGCCGAAAATATTTTAAATACAGAAAAATTGGAAGAAGAAATAAAATATGGCGATACGAATATGTGGAAGCGTTGTATTAAAGTAGATATTGATAAGTTGGGAAGAGAGATAAAACCATATTGGAAAAAATAAAGTTTTTTATGATAAAAAGAACACTTAACTTCAACAATCCTGCATACCTAAGTTTGAAGCAAGGTCAACTGCTTATTTACCTTCCATATTTAAAAGTTTTAGGAGAAAAGACCAGTTCCAATAGAAGATGGTTTCAAAAACCTGGAAGGTTTAGCAAGCAGTCAATTCTCAAACTTTTTTAATAGTTATACCAAAGCTTTTAATAAAAGCTATAACAGGCGGAGCTCGCTGTTTATAAAAAACTTTAAACGTAAACTTATTGCTGATGATGCTTATTTTACCCGCATTATTTATTATATACACGCTAACCCCGTACGCCATGGTTTGGACCAGAGCTTTGCCTACATTAGATTCAGTTATAGATAGAATTAATAAGGTTTCTGACTTCGTTTTAAGAAATTACTTATTACAACATTTAAAAATAAATGATAACAATATTGATAAAGCATTTTCAATTGAAGGAATTACTGAATTTAATGTAAATAGAAAAATTCCGGTTTTTAGACTCCCAATTTCAGAAAGCGCTTCTCTTAAATTTAAGATTGGAAATAAGAATTCAAACAGGCATCAATGGGTAGAAACAGGTGGTAATTTTCATTTTAAAATTACCCAAAAAGACAATTCAAGAGATTACGAAACTATTCCATTGAGATTCGCTTTGACAATTGAAAAGGAGAATCTTATTAATAAACAAAATGTTCAAAATAGTAATGAAGTAATTTTATCGCCTAATGATTTGGTTTATGTTCCAACAAAAAAAGAGTTAGAGAACGATGAGATTTTGGATTTTAATAATTTTACAATCCTACAGAAAAAAAGAATATATAAGTTTGTAAGTTGTACTGAAAAAGAAGCTCATTTTGTACCCTATTCAAATTCTGCTGAAATAATTAAAAACGAAAATGGTACAAATAGTAAAAGTGAGCGGATGCAAGATTTTTTTGATGGAAATATTATAATAGATGATAAAGAAAAAGCTGTTCAAGTAAAATCATTTTGCATTAAGCTAAAGGTTGACAGATTGGGTAATATCAAACTATAGACATGATTATAAATGTTCAATTATAAGAATACCTTACTACTAAACGCTAACTTGTTTTCAATATACATATAAGCGTAATTAAGAAACACTTATATATTTTCAATATACATACAAGCGTAATTAATAAACATTTGTATGTTTTCAATATAATTACGAGTGTAATTAAGAAACACTAATATGCTTTCAATATATGTATGAGTGTAATTAAGAAACACTAATATATTTTTAATATACTTACGAGTGTAATTAAGAAACACTAATATGTTTTTAATAAACACATAAATGTATTTAAAAAACAATTAACTAAAATTTTATTTTGTGAATGCACACTTAAAGTAAAAGTACCTGTATTTAAAACCCGCTAATTTTAACTTCATTTATCCATTTTATGTTTTGATATACAAGCGCATCTCCTCTTTTATTCCACTAAGAAAAATGACATTAAAAATACATAGTTAACTTTTTCTTTTATAAAGAGTTTTAATAATTTTATCTCAATAAAACCATTATATTAATTTTTTAATTGAACAGTTTATGGCACGAAGAAAAACCTCATCTAAATCTTATGACAAAGCAACTAAAAGAATTGCATCAGTAAAAAACATTGATGCTAATTTTGATCTGGGCAATGGCCTTACAGCAGAATCTTATCAGGCTGCTATTGACCTGGTAAAAAATTCGATGGATGAGTATAATACTCAGCTATCTAAAGCAGATGGATTATTAAATGCGCTTAAAGACAGCGAGAAGGCGCTACGTGACTGGAACGAGCGTATTCTTACTGGTGTAGCTTCTAAATTTGGTAAAGACAGCAGCCAATATGAAGAGGCTGGCGGTAAGCGTAAAAGCGACCGTAAAAAACGGGTAACAAAAACTAAAACCGCTTAACGTGTTTCCAAAAGACCTTCCGGACTTAAACCGGAAGGTCTTTCTTTTTCAGAATAGATCTTTACCCAATTTAAAGTTTGAACAGGTAAAATTTGCATGAGCAGATTAAGCATATTATATGGATAATAAACTATTACCCAGCCTGTATTACCATATTTATAATCATGCAAACGGCCAGGATAATTTGTTTCTCACTCCTGAAAATTACCGCTTTTTTCTGCAACAGTATACCAAACATATTTACCCTGTTGCCCATACACTGGCTTACTGCCTGCTGCCCAATCATTTTCATTTGCTGATAAGAATAAGAAATGAAGAAGTTTTGCTTAAAGCTTTTCCAAAGTTTAAAACTTTGGAAAAGCTGATAGAAGCAAACATTATAA